>JBGOZL010000378.1:0-3338 GCA_041480185.1 Anaerolineae bacterium | reverse complement strand
CCCGGCGCTGACCGATACATTTGGCGCCTTGCCGTTCATTCTTGGCACTCTTACAACATCCATTCTTGCCCTTCTGTTGGCGATTCCACTCGGTTTGGGGACGGCCATCTTCCTGGCGGAATTGGCCCCTGATTGGCTGCGTGGCCCTCTCGGGTTTCTTGCAGAACTACTGGCCGCCGTTCCAAGCGTGGTTTACGGCTTATGGGGGTTATTTGTTTTCATCCCCGCCTTCGTCCACCCGTCTGCAGATCTGCTAAATAAAACGTTGGGCTTTTTGCCTCTTTTCCAGTGGCCAGTGTTCGGGCCTAGCCGCCTGGCGGCTGGATTGCTCCTGGCAATCATGGTATTTCCGACCATCACTGCCGTCAGCCGTGACGTTTTGCTTGCCATTCCGAATAACCAACGTGAGGCAGCCATGGCGTTGGGCGCAACCCGCTGGGAGATGATCGCTAAGGTGCTTCTGCCTTATGGTTTATCAGGTTTGTTGGGAGCCATCATTCTAGGCTTAGGCCGTGCCTTGGGGGAGACAATCGCCGTCACGATGGTTATCGGCAACAATCTCGACCTTACCACATCCATCCTTCATCCCGGCTACACAATGGCTTCTGTGATCGCCAACGAATTTACCGAAGCAACTTTTGACCTTTACTTGCATGCCCTGATCGAGATAGGCTTGGTTCTATTTGTCATCACCCTGCTGATCAACGTGCTGGCCCGGCTGATGATCTGGCGAGTTGCATGGCGGGCCAAGGGGGAAATACGCGTATGAACAAGTATACAAATCGCTCGCGTGCTAGGCGTAAGATTCTTAATGTTCTCATGTTGAGCCTGACCGGCGTTGCCACACTTCTTGTCGTGTCACCGCTTGTCTGGATCCTCGCCTATGTGATTCGCGAGGGGGCGCCCGCCATCAATTTGAAATTCTTCACTCAACTGCCCACACCAGTCGGAGTGCCGGGTGGTGGCATTGTGAACGCCCTGGTTGGTTCATTGATGACTGTGGGGCTTGGTTTGTTGATCGCTGCACCAGTCGGGATCCTGGCTGGTTTCTACGCCGCCACGCATCCCAACTCGACATTGGGCCTGCTGGTACGTTTTGGGACGGATGTCGTTGCAGGTGTGCCATCGATCGTAATGGGGATCTTTGCCTATGCGTTGATCATCCAACCCCAGCACCATTTTTCAGCTTTCTCTGGTGGCGCTGTACTCTCCTTCATTATGCTGCCGATCCTTATCCGCACAACCGAGGAGATGGTACGCCTTGTCCCGGCTTCCATTCGTGAAGGATCCCTGGCGCTTGGCGCGGCAGAATGGAAAACATCCCTTTCAGTTATTTTACCTGCCGCTCTTAACGGGTTGGTCACGGGTGCGATGTTGGCGATTGCGCGTGCTGCTGGTGAAGCCGCACCGATGCTTTTCACTGCCTTTGGTAACCCTTTTATGAACACGAATTTCGGTCAGCCAGTGGCAACCTTACCACATATGATTTTTGTCTATGCCATTTCCCCCTACAATGACTGGCACACCAAAGCCTGGGCTACCGCACTCGTCCTGATTACTCTCGTCCTCCTGCTAAATATCTTGGCACGGCTGACTGTCTGGTGGCGTTCCCGGCTGCTCGGCGGCGTTAGACAATAAGGAAAGGAAAATATGTCAGCGCAAACAGGGATTGTCGATGTAAATGGAAAGGAAGGTTATATGATGTTCATGCAGGGATTAGCTCCTTATAAAACCGAGACAAATGGGGACGCGCCGATAAAGATAGAAGTAAAAGGTTTAGAAGTTAATTACGGCAAATTCCGAGCCTTGAAGCAGATCAACCTGGATGTACGCGAGAGGCAGATCACTGCTATCATCGGACCTTCCGGCTGTGGAAAATCGACGTTGCTGCGCTCCTTCAACCGGATGAACGACCTGACTCCAAATTGCCGCGTGGAAGGCGAAATCACCCTGGACGGAGAGAACCTCTACGCCCCAGGCATAGACGTGGTGGAAATCCGCCGCAGGGTCGGGATGGTTTTCCAGCGCCCGAACCCATTCCCAAAGTCCATTTACGATAACATCGCCTATGGGCCGCGCCTATACAGCATACGCCGCCGCTCTGACCTGGATGGCATAGTCGAGCATAGTCTGAAATCCGCTGCCCTATGGGACGAGGTCAAGGATAAGCTCCACCAGTCTGGCCTTTCCATTTCTGGCGGTCAACAGCAGCTCCTGTGCATCGCGCGCGCCCTGGCGGTCGAGCCTGAAGTCATCCTGATGGATGAACCCGCCTCAGCCCTCGACCCGATCTCCACCCTCAAGATCGAGGAGCTGATGCAGGAACTCAAAAAGAATTACACCATCGTCATTGTCACGCATAACATGCAGCAAGCGGCACGCGTCTCGGATTACACCGCCATGATGATGATAGACGAAACGCGTGCCGGGCATCTCATCGAATTCGACGCCACCAACACCATTTTCACCCGTCCCAAAGACAAGCGCACTGAAGACTATGTCACTGGACGGTTTGGATAGTCTTTCTTTTGGAATCTATGCCCTGGAATGGCTAATTCAGGAGAACTGAAAATGGTTATAATTAACAAACAGCACCAAGGAGCGACGGTCCAGATGCGAAAGACTTTCGAAACTGAAATCCAGCAATTAAAAGATGAAATGCTCCTGCTAGGGAGCATGGTGGAACAGCAGATCCTTGGCTCGGTAGACGCCCTCAAGAAACGCGACATGGATGCCTCCCGCCGCATCCAGGAGACCGACCTGCAGGTCAACGCCAGGCGCTACGCCATAGAAGAACAAGTAATGATCGTCATTGCCACCCAGCAGCCGATGGCGCACGACCTGCGCCTGCTGGCATCCATCCTGGAGGTCAGCGGCGAACTGGAGCGCATGGGTGATTACGCCAAGGGCATCGCCACGGTCAGTATCCGCATGGCCGACCAGCCGCTGCTTAAACCTTTGATAGACATCCCACGCATGGCTCAAAAAGGCGTCGACATGCTGCACCGCGCCCTGACAGCATTTGTTAATGAAGACGTGGAGGCCTCCCGTTTGATCCCTGCTGAGGACGATGAAGTGGATGAACTCTACATACAGATCTACAACGAATTGATGATGTTCGTTGTTCAGGACCCGAAGACCATCGAGCGCGCCAACCTGCTGCTATGGGTGGCACACAACCTGGAACGTCTCGCCGACCGCGTCTCCAATATCTGCGAACGAACGGTCTTTACTGCCACAGGTGAGATGAAAGAGTTGGAACAATCTAAAATAAAAAGGTAAGTTCAGGAGTTCTGCGAACAAAAAGAGACGGAGGACATCCGTCTCTTTTTGTTTCT
>JBGOZL010000377.1:0-3343 GCA_041480185.1 Anaerolineae bacterium | reverse complement strand
TTGATCCAGATGGCGAACAGCAGGGAGCTGTAAAGATAACCAATCAGGCTATAGCTGGCAGCGTACAAAACTATTTGCATAATCCTGCTGATTTAGTAAAGGAGTGCAGACATGGATGTCTGCACTCCACTTTTATTACCTTTTGGTTTAACCTTCTCCCGAAATCGTATTGACAAAACCTTTACCGGGAAATAGCCAGAGTCTTATAGATGTATTCCGGGTTTTGAATGAACCAGCCGATGATCCGTCTTATATAGGCTGATAAGCAAGAGGTGGAGGGAATAGTTCTGCCAGTCTGAGTAACCTGACCAGCCCATCCATTACCACCTCTCCGTGCCCCGAGCAAACAATACGAGCCCGGAGCGCCAATTGTTTTAACACTGACGCATTGGCCATATCCTGGTCCCAGGTGACGGAGCCATGTGAACCGACCAGTTGATCCTTCCTGGATAAAATTGAATCCCCAGAAAACAGGACCCCCGCGGATGGCGCGAAGAAGGACATATGGCCGGGAGTATGGCCCTTGGTATCCACCACAAAAAGTCCATCCAAAACCGGCAGCACTTGTCCGTCGGATAAGTGTTCGTCCACATGGGCAGGAGACACCCGCCCCAGGCTTTCTGCCAGTGCAAAAACGGGCTTATACAATATGTTTTCTGTTTTCAGGGAACGCGGAAAACGCCCGGATGCAACAGCCCTGGCCTCGTACATGCTGGCATAAACACGAGCTCCTGTCGTCCTTTTTAACATGGCCAGGCTGCCAGCATGGTCCCAATCGGCATGAGTGAGCAGGATGCGGTTCAAATCCCCTTTCGCGTACCCCATTCTTTTGATGAAATTAAGGATTTTAATTGCACTACCCGGAATACCCGTATCAATTAATGTCAACCCATCCGGGTCAACCAGCAGGTAGGAATTGCCGATGACCCCGGGCACGATGTGAATGTTTGCTGTGATTTTCATTTCTAAATGACCATTGCTCCTTGATATTATCTGGGGAAAGCCCGCCTAGTATACCCAAAAGAAGGAAGCGCTGGCTTAGAACCGGATGAGTAATTATTGTATATTCATTTTGAATTTTGGGCTTAATAAAAACGTTAGCCGAGGTGGGGAAACCCATCCTCGGCTAATCCTTGGATATGCTTGATTTATTAACTTAATCCAACCTCATTATTGAATTCCACGATCAAATCGTCGATCTCATTTGCCTGCTTCTGGATACCCATCCAGTAATCTGGTTCCCGCCACATGGTCTGGATCTCGGCATAGGTCTTCCCCTGCTGCTCCACCCAGGTGAAATATTTCAGGTTGTGGATGCGGCGGCGGTCGGTGTAACGAAGTTCGAGCAGGTTATCGGTGGACTGCCCGTGCAGATAATGGGCGAAATCAGCCGCGGCGTCTTCACTGGTATACTCGCCAGACTCGGCGTGCATTTCCTTCAGGCGGGACTGGTATAGTTCCATCGAGTCGGTCAGGACGGTGATCATGATGTCGTTCTCGTCCATCTCGTAATATTTGGCAGCTTTAATTGCCGAGAGCACGTTCGAGATGCCCGAAAAACCCAGCAGATCCAGTTGGCTGACCACGGCTTCCGACACGCCTTTCGAAGCCAGGTACTTGCGTCCGGCGGGTTCGTTAAACAATCGCGCCAGGTTGACCACGGCGTTGTCGTCGATCGCCACCACCATGTCGGTGTTCTTGGTGTTGTGGATCCATGGCACGTGTTTGTCGCCAATACCCTCGATGCGGTGGGCGCCAAATCCATTCTCCAGCAGGGTGGGACATTGCAGGGCTTCGCTTGCCACAATGATGCTGCCCGGGAATTTCTGTTTCATATAATCGCCACTGGCAATCGTCCCGGCGGAACCGGTGGCGGAAGCCATTCCCCGGTAGCGGTCTTTCGGACCCGCGGCCTTATTCACCACCTCTTCCATGGCGTGCCCGGTAATTTCATAATGCCACAGGTAGTTACCGAATTCTTCGAACTGGTTGAAGATCATCAGCTCCTGCCCGGATTTGCGAAGTTCCCAACACTTGTCGAAAATTTCCTTCACGTTCGATTCGGAACCCGGGGTCTTGATCGTCTCCCCGGCGATCTTCTCCAGCCAATCAAAGCGTTCTTTGCTCATGCCTTCCGGCAATATGGCAATGGAAGTGCAGGCCAGCAAGGCTGAGTCGTATGCGCCGCCGCGGCAGAAGTTACCTGTGGAAGGCCAGACGGCCTTCTGCACCGTCGGGTCGAACTGACCGGTGACCAGCCGCGGAACGAGGCATCCAAAGGCCGCCCCCACCTTGTGTGCTCCGGTGGGGAACCACTTCCCTACCAGAACAATAATCCGTGCTTTAACCCCGGTCAGCGAGGAAGGAAGTTCGAGCGTATTTACACCGCCGAACCCCCCGCCCTTGGCCTTGGGGTCGTTATGCCATGTGATGCGGAAGAGGTTGCGCGGGTCCACATCCCAAAGGCCCACTCCCTTGAGAGACTCCTTGACTTTGGCCGGGATTTTCCCGGGATCATTAATTTGTTCAAAAGTGGGGATGACGATCTTACGTTCACGGGCGCGTTGGATGGCCCGGGCGCGCCGGTCTTTTTGGATGGAGAGGTCGATCATGGTCATTTGCGTTACTCCTAGCGGATAATAGGAAAGTTGTCTGACAACAAATATTATAACGCAAATAAAACATCATCGGACAAACGGTCCCCCAATCTAACGGTCATACCAGCGCAGTGTATTTGAGTTTGATCAATGTAAAGAATCTTCCACTTCGGTGATGCCCCCGCGAAACCAATAATCCCCCACAGGATGTGTTTTTACCCTTGAATATTCCACTTATTTGTACTATAACCAATGCATTAATAGGATAATAATAGTCTGAATATCATGAGGCAGTCACATGAAAATGTTACCTTTCCTTCTCATTGGTATCCTGCAGTTAATCGTCGGTTCCCTGCTTGGATTTACCTCGGCTATCCTGCTGCGGGTGGGAAATAGTTGGGAATTGGTAGTGTTCGTGGTCGGATACTCCCTTGGCGTTTGGGGAATTGGCGCCTTTGCATCTCGTTTCCTTATTACCTCCCTGAATGGAAACATCTGGGTCCATCTTGGAACCACGCTGCTTGTAAGTGCTCTGGGGGTGCTGATACTAGTCTCAACACCGGCGATCGGTTTTATCAAGGCAGCATACCCGATGGTCGGAGCAATGATCGGCTATTATCTCCCATCCGTATTCTTGAAAAAGCATCCACTCGAACAAACTTGATGGGATTGACATCCCGCTCGCTGAATTTCGCTTAATACTTGTCGATTTAAACGGATATGTACCATGAAACTCAAACGTTTTT
>JBGOZL010000376.1:0-3346 GCA_041480185.1 Anaerolineae bacterium | reverse complement strand
GGTTCGGATGCTATTTCCGATTGGGCAATTCTCAATGCCATGATCAACGCTGTTGGCGGCGCCACATGGGTCTCCTTCCACCACGGCGGCGGAGTGGGCATCGGTTACAGCCAGCACGCCGGTCAGGTCATCGTTGCCGATGGCACGCCTGAGGCCGCCGTTCGCCTCGAGCGGGTTCTTACCACCGACCCTGGCATCGGGATCGTCCGCCACGCGGATGCCGGCTACGAGACTGCCATCGCTGCAGCCAAACGTCATGGCATCAAAATGCCAATGTTGAAATAGCAGTGGAAGAACTTAAGGAATAATTGGAAATTCCCGCCCGGAAGCGTTGGTTTCCCCTCGGCGATGAAATAGCCGGCATCGCTGTTTTGCTCGTGGCCCTGGTTGTACGTCTCCTGGGAATTACCTCGCGCCCTATCTGGTACGATGAGGCTTTTGCAGTACTCTTTTCTGAAAAGGGGCTGAAAGCCATGCTCGCCGGGACCCTGACGGTTGACCCGAGTGGTGCCGCGGCAGATATCCACCCGCTGGCGTATTACACCCTGCTGGGGGGCTGGATGAAAGTTTTCGGGGAAAGTCTGGTCAGCATACGGATGCTTTCCATCCTGCTCGGGGTGGGCATCGTGATTCTGGCATATATTCTCATGCGCAGCATGTTCCCGGATGGACGCCTTGCCGTGGTCGCCGCGCTGGGGATTGCTCTTGCACCTTTTTTGGTGCACTACAGCCAGGAGGTACGGATGTATGTCCTGCTGGCTTTATCCCTCACCAGTGCAACCTGCGCCTTTTGGCTGGGGCTGTATTCCCCCAGGGTGCGCTGGTGGGTGCTTTTTGCATTTTGCGCCGCGCTGGCGCAGTATTCCCAAAACCTGGCAGCGTTTTATCTTGTGCCCCTGGCTCTTACCCCGGTTTTCATGCGCCGGTGGGACAAAGTTAAAATGACCTTCCTGGCAGGCATGGGAGCGGTCGTGCTCTACCTGCCCTGGTTGATCCAGCTTCCGGCCCAGTTGATAAAAATCCAGAACTCCTATTGGGTGGACAGGCCAACATTGGGTGCCATTTTTAGTACGCTTTTGGCATTCGTTTCCAACCTGCCCGTGGACACCCGCTGGCTCCCCCTGGCTCTCGCCATCGCTCTAATGGTATTTTCGCTTGCCGCTTATCAGACAATTTTGGCGCTTCGCCGAAAACTGCCCGGTGCCCGTCGCGGGTTGTGGCTGGCATACCTGGCCTTAACCCCGCCAGCACTAGCCTTTATTTTTTCCCAATGGAAGCCGGTATATATTGAAAGAGCCTTTTTGCCTTCGGCAGTGATGTTCTGGTTGTGGCTTGCCTGGGCGTTGAAGGCAGCAAAATTGCCGCGCTTTCTGCAGGTTTTTTGCCTGGCCTCCCTCGCTGCGGGGATAGCACTCGGTTTGGTGACACACCTGAACTACGCCGGTTTTCCATACGCACCCTATAAAGCTCTCGATGCATCGCTGGAAACCCGTCTGCAGCCTGGCGATGTGATTTTACATTCGAATAAACTCAGCCTCCTGCCTGCCGTTTATTTCGACCGCGACCTCAAACAGGAATTCCTCGCAGACCAGCCCGGTAGTGGCTCTGACACCCTTGCTCCCGCGACCCAGCAGGTGCTCGGCCTTAATGAGTCTGCTTCTATAGAAACTGCAACTGCTGGCGCTGCGCGGGTCTGGTTCATTGTTTTTCAAAAAGCGCTCGATGAATCCGCTGCTTCCGGTCTGGCTGAAGACCTAGATCTTGCCTGGCTGAGTGGAAATTTCCAATTCGAAAATGTGGAGACCTGGGGACCGCTACAGGTTTATATTTATCACCGGTGAAGATATTTCAGACCGATTAATGTGGGAAATGGGTTCGATTTTTTCCCGGATGATGGTGGGGCATGGTAATACCCGGTTGTTCTGCGGTAAAATCAACCCAAACCTTGACAAATTGGAGTATGCAAAAAAAATTATGGCAATCAAACGGATCGCAGTCCTAACCAGTGGTGGCGACGCACAAGGGATGAATGCAGCAGTGCGCGCCGTGGTGCGGACTGCGTTGGATAAAGGGGTGGAGATCTACGCAATTTACGAAGGCTACCAGGGATTGGTCGAAGGTGGCAGTTTTATAAAAAAGATGAATTGGGACTCCGTTGGAGGAATTTTGCAGCGGGGCGGTACCATCATTGGGACCGCCCGCAGCGAGGAATTCTACACCCGGGAAGGACGCTCTAAAGCAGCCCGCAACCTGATCCAGACAGAAATTGACGGGCTGGTCGTTATCGGTGGGGATGGCTCGCTGTCCGGGGCGAATGTTTTCCGCCAGGATTGGCCTTCCTTTGTAGATGAGCTTGTCAAGGGAGGTGAGATTAGTGCGAAAGTTGCCGCCGCTCATCCCAGCCTTCTCATTGTCGGGCTGGTCGGTTCGATAGACAATGATTTTTCTGGTCCTGATATGACCATCGGCGCCGATAGTGCTCTGCACCGCATTACCGAAGCGGTGGATGCCATCACCAGCACCGCCGCCAGCCACCAGCGCACCTTCATCGTCAAAGTAATGGGACGCAACTGCGGTTACCTTGCCCTTTACAGCGCCCTGGCTACTGGCGCAGACTGGGTACTTATTCCCGAAGCTCCACCGGATGTGGACAATTGGCAGGAAGTGATGGTTGAACGCCTAAAGGCTGGCACCAAAGCTGGGCGTCGTGACCACATCGTCATCATCGCTGAAGGGGCTCGTGACCGCAGTGGGAAATATATCGGCAGCACCGATGTCCAGCGGGTGTTGGAAAAGCACCTGGGTGAGGAAGTCCGCGTCACCGTGCTGGGTCACGTCCAGCGCGGCGGGCGTCCGAGCGCCTATGACCGCATCCTTGCCACCCAGTTGGGGTACGAAGCGGTCGAAACCCTGCTCACTGCCAAGCCTGAAGATGATCCTGTGGTGGTCGGTACCCGCGCCAACCACATCACCCATTTCCCATTAATGGAATGTGTTAATAAAACTCGTGCCGTGGTCGAAGCGATCGCTGCCAAGGATTATGAAAAAGCCATGAGCCTGCGGAGCACCAGCTTCAAGGATGCCTTAGACACGTTGACGACCATGGTTCGCGCCCTGCCCCGCCCTGCCGCTCCCGATCAAAAGCGTTTTCGCATCGCCGTCCTCAATTCCGGCGCACCCGCCCCGGGGATGAACACGGCCGCCAGGGCAGCCATCCGCCTCGGTCTGGATCATGGTCATATCATGCTGGGTGTCCGGAACGGTTTTGATGGGCTCGCCAAGAATGAGATCCAGGAAATTAACTGGATGGACGTTTCCGGCTGGGCCTCCCTGGGCGGGTCCATGC
>JBGOZL010000375.1:0-3351 GCA_041480185.1 Anaerolineae bacterium | reverse complement strand
TTCATTTTTCCCATACTGCATCTCGTTTTCCGTCGGGATGCAGGTGCTCTTCCTGCCCATCCTCGGTGCCATTGCCGATTATTCCCACCGTCGCAAGCAGATGATGCAGTTGTTCGCCACCTTTGGCGCCATCATGACCATCCTTATGTTCTTCACTACCGCCTCGATCTGGTGGCTGGGCGGATTGCTGTTCATCCTGGCCAACCTCACCTTCGGCGCTGCCATTGTTTTCTACAACTCTTATCTCCCCGACATTGCCAGCGAAGACCAGCGTGACCGGGTCTCTTCCTATGGCTGGGCTATGGGTTACCTGGGTGACGGCTTGCTTCTCCTGCTTAACCTGGCTTTTTTTATGTTCAGTGACAAACTGGGTGTTCCCCAACCCCTGGCGGTCCGCATCAACCTGGCCTCCGCAGGCGTCTGGTGGTTGAGTTTCTCGTTCTTCACGTGGGCGCGTCTGCGCCCCCGGCATGCGGTCAAGCAGTTGCCAAAGGGTGAGACCTACCTCAGGGTGGGCTGGAAACAGTTATGGCATACGGTCAGGGAAATGAAGAATTTCCCCGAAACGATTAAGTATCTGCTGGCCTACTTCCTCTATAACGACGGCATCCAGACCGTGATCTCGGTTTCCTCCACTTTCGCTGCCGCTCCATTGATCCGCGGCGGGGTGGGCATGGACCAGTCCACCTTGATCATTGTCATCCTGATGATCCAGTTCATGGCTTTCTTTGGCGCTCTGCTCTGGGGCAAGCTCGCCCACTGGGTGGGTGCCAAGCGCTCGATCCTCATCAGCCTGGTCATCTGGGCCGGGGTTGTGATCTATGCCTATTTTGGCCTGAACGGCGAGGGCCGGGTGCTCCAATTCTTCATCCTGGGCGCATTCATTGCCATCGTTTTGGGTGGCTCCCAGGCCATCAGCCGCAGCCTTTATGCCCAGATCATTCCCTCCGGCAAGCAGGCCGAATACTATTCCTTTTATGAAATTAGCGAGCGTGGTACTTCCTGGACCGGGCCGCTCCTTTTCGGATTGGTGAACCAGGTCTTCGGCAGCCTGCGCCCCGCCATCCTTTCGCTGATTTTCTTCTTCGTGATGGGCCTGATCATCCTTCCCTTCGTCAACATAAAGAAGGCAGAGCAGGATGTCATGGATTTTGAAGCGACATCGTACCCGCAGGGTAAAAACGCTTGACCTTTTGGCAGATGCGAAAAGTCCGGAGGCGGCGTTCGCCTCCGGACATAAATAATCTTTTCGGACCCTGGACCTGCTACCGTTTCAATGACTTGAACCAGGTTCCCATTTTCTCCACCCCCTCCTCGATCATCTCCATCGAAATGGCATACACCAGCCGGATATAACCCTCTCCTCCCGACCCAAAATCCGTTCCCGCTAAAATGGCCACTCCCGCTTCGTCGATCAGGCGGGTGGCAATTTCCTTTGAGCTCATTCCATAGGATTTGATATTCGGGAAAACGTAGAAGGCTCCTTGCGGTTTCTGCGCATGCACTCCGGGGATGGCATTTACCAATTCCAGCATCCGGTCGCGGCGGCTTTGGTATTCCGTCACCATTTTAGCCACGAAATTCTGCGGACCGGTCAGGGCCTCCATCCCGGCATATTGGGTAAAAGCAGCGGTGCAACCGGTGGCATGCGTGATGAGCAGTTCCAGCCGCTCAGCCAAAGCCACCGATGTGATCATATAGCCCAGCCTCCAGCCGGTCATCGAGTAGGTTTTCGAGAATCCATCCACGACGACTGTGCGCTCGAGCATCCCGTCCATTTCAGCGATACTGTGGGCCGCTATTCCATCGTAGACTAATTGGGTGTAGATTTCGTCCGAAAGCACCCAGCAATTGTGTTCCCTGGCTTTTTCGGCAATGTGTTTCAGGTCTTCAAATGGGATCACCCCGCCGGTCGGATTGCCGGGGCTGTTCAGCACGATCAGCTTCGTCCGGTCGGAGATCCTCTCGTCGAAAATATCCAGGTCGAAGGAGAATTGGTTTTCCTCGATCAGTGGCACAGGTACCGGGATCCCCCCTGCAACGCGGATCATGGCCTCGTAAGTCGGGAATCCTGGATCGGGATAAAGCACCTCGTCGCCCGGTGCCACCAGGGCTAATGTTGGGAAGAAGAGCCCGGGCTTGGAGCCGCACCCCACGACCACCTGGGCGGGATCTATTTTCAACCCTCGCTGTCGCCCGGCATAATCTGCAATGATCTCGCGGAATTGTGGGATGCCAGCAGGAGGGGTGTACTTGGTCTTTCCAAGATGGATGGCATCGATCCCGGCCTCGCTGACATTGGCTGGCGTGGGGAGGTCGGGTTGGCCAATTTCAAGGTGAATGATCTTTTTTCCCTGGGCTTCGAGAGCCTGGGCTTTGGCGAGCACAGCGTACGCGCCCTCTGGTCGCAGAGATGTGACACGATCTGTGAATGATTTCATGTTTATTTGACCTTGAACAACCCGGCTGGATTGGTGCCTGTCATCCCGGCACGCAGGCTGCGCTCGTCCACCAGGGAAAGACCAGCTGCCATTTCAGGGCTTATAACTGGGTGGATCATGTACCTGTTCATATCATTGGAAAGTTTTTCCAGTCCTGAGTCGCTCCACATCCATTCCAGCCGGTCGAAGACTTCCAGGTTGATCGGGCCGCGGTAACCCACCATGGTTTTTTCACCTATGGCGTTGAAGAAGTCTTCGAAATATGACATGACCAGTTCACGCACGCTGCGATAAACAGGTTCGCGGTAACGCAGTCCGGAGAAATTGGACTGTGCCACGGATCCCCAGTGGCAGTACTGCTTGAAGAGCACCAGGATATGGTCGTCGTCCCTCCTGTTCGGGATGAGTTCCAGGATAAGTGGTGGGCGTCCGCTGCGCCGGATTGCCATGGCAGCAAATAAAGCCCCATCGAAGCAATGCGCCTTTCGTTCCCTCAGGACGCGCACCGGGCAGCGATAGAATTCATCCTCGCTGTAAGGAATGCTGTTCAGAAAAGATTGGATTTTGATCGGACTGTTCAAACCATCCAATATCTTCCGTTCGGAGGCATTCAATTTTTCTTCAAGGCTATTTGTCATGTCTTTATTTAACCATAAAGACCACTCGGGTCAACTTACCGGATTGGATTTCTACCCATCTCTCGTACCAGGTGCCTGCCCATAAAAACGTGATCCGGTACCATCCGGCAGGCTGGTCACCGAGAGCCGCAATCTCATCCCAGGGGTCACGCGGATTAACTGTTTCGGGAGTGTAGCTGTCTACGTCGAATGACTTGGTCGCAGGTTGATCCCGGTTTGGATAGTACTGGACATTGAAATGGGGAAAAATGGTTTTCCCGTCGTTGTACGTT
>JBGOZL010000374.1:0-3357 GCA_041480185.1 Anaerolineae bacterium | reverse complement strand
TTTTTTTAATGGGACGCATTCAAATTATAGTCCACCCGCTGTGTTTCGCACAATAATAATTAGCTCCGTTTGAGTAAGGAAAAAGTTAGTTGACAACAAATGGGGCCGTGATAAAATATTTTAGTGAAACGGCGGAATTTCCATAACAGAGAGACACGGATACCTGGGTCGTGTGGCTCTGTTTTTAATTCGACATCCCTTAAGGAGGAATAACATGAAAATCCTGGTCTGCGACAAAACCGAATCCGAGGCCATTGAAAAAATGCGCCTGGCTGGGCTGACTGTGGACACCAACTTCGAGATTAGCACCGAAGAATTACCCAAAATTCTACCCGGCTATGATGGCTGCGTGGTCCGTTCCCGCACCAAGATCCGCCAACCATTAATTGACGTTTGCCCCAACCTAAAAGTCATTGTGCGTGGTGGAGTGGGCCTCGATACGATTGATGCGGATTACGCCCGTTCGAAGGGAATCACTGTGATGAACACTCCCAAAGCCAGCTCGGCGTCGGTGGCGGAACTGGCAATCGGCTTTATGTTCGCCATGGCGCGTAATCTCTATAAAGCCACTGCAACAGTGAAGGCTGAAAAATGGGATAAGAAATCCTTCGAAGGCGACGAGATCAGCGGTAAGACATTGGGGCTGCTCGGCATCGGGAATATTGGAAAGGAAGTCGCCAGGCGTGCAAATGCCCTTGGGATGACCGTCATCGCCTATGACCCTTACGTCAAGGAAGCCGAAGGCGTAAAACTAGTCACCTTGGACGAATTGCTGTCCCGGTCCGATTACATCAGCCTGCACCTCCCCAAGACCAAAGAGTCTGCGAATATGATCAATAAATCCCTGTTTGCAAAGATGAAATCCGGAGTGCGCATTGTAAACTGCGCCCGTGGAGGTATTATTAATGAGGCTGATCTCTTTGAAGCTTTGACTAATGGCAAGGTAGCTGGTGCAGCATTGGATGTATATGTCGAAGAGCCGCCAATGGACTGGAAACTGGTCAAATTGGATAATGTCATATGCTCGCCACATATCGGCGCAGCCACCCGGGAAGCCCAGGGGCGGGTGGGGGCTGAAGTTGCAGAGAAACTGATCGAGTTCGCCAGGAAATAAATTTCGGCATGGGCGACATAGTTTCTCCCTGGGAGGAGACATCGTCTCCAACCGGGGACTGGTCATTCTTCCATTAGGAAACCATGAAAACATACGACGACATCGGCATTCAAATCCCTAAAATCCACCTGCCCAGAAGGGGTACAAACCTGGCCAAATGGGCAGTGATTGCATGTGACCAGTTCACTTCCGAGCCGGAATACTGGCAGGAGGTGGAAAAAATCGTGGGCGATGCACCTTCCACATATAATCTGATCCTTCCAGAAGTATTCCTGGAAAAACCCGGTGAAGAAGCACGGATTAAAGTTATCCAGGAAAAGATGCACCAATACTTGCAGAAAAATATCCTCGAATCGCAAGAGGGGCTTATCTATGTTGACCGCAGAGTAGGTGGCAGGACCCGGCACGGCCTCATGGTTTGTCTCGACCTGGAATGCTATGATTTCACGAAAGGTTCCACCAGCCTGATCAGAGCTACTGAAGGTACGATCGTCGAACGCCTGCCACCCCGCATGAAAATCCGCACTGGTGCGGAGCTCGAACTGCCCCACATCCTGGTGCTGATCGACGACCCGGAACAGACCGTCATCGAACCTCTGGAGAAATCCAAGGGCGGGATGAATAAACTTTACGATTTCGAATTGATGCTCGGTTCGGGCCACCTGAGCGGGTATGCGGTCAATGAGAAGCAGGAGGCACAGGTGGTTGCTTCCCTGCACAGGCTGGCGAAACCGGAAATCTTTGCCGAAAAATATGAGGTTGGTAAGGATAAACCAGTACTGCTGTTCGCTATGGGTGATGGCAACCATTCACTTGCCACAGCCAAGGCCGTTTGGGAAAGGATAAAGCCCGAAGTGGGTCTGGACCATCCAGCGCGTTATGCATTGATCGAACTGGAGAATGTGCACGATGAAGGGCTAGTTTTCGAGGCGATCCACCGGGTGCTGTTCGGTCTTAGAAAGGATCTTTATGCAAGTCTGAAGACGCACTTCGGCGCGAAACTCTCTTATATACCCTGTGCCAGCACCAGGGAAATGATCAGGATGGTCAACGAAGCCACAGGCGAGCCGCAGTTCCTGGGACTGGTAGGTGGCGGCAGGGATTTTGGAGTAATTGAAATCACCCATCCTTCTTCCAACCTGCCGGTAGGCACACTGCAGGAATTCCTTGACATGTTTGTCAATGAAGGCGGAGCGGACAAGATCGATTACCTGCACGGCGAGGAGATTGTCCTCAAGCTTGGCGCACAGCCTGGAAATGCCGGCTTTTATGTCCCCGGCATGAATAAATCCGACCTCTTCAAGACGGTTATCCTGGAAGGGACCTTACCACGCAAGACGTTCTCCATGGGAGAGGCCAAGGAAAAGCGGTTTTATATGGAAGCAAGAAAGATAATTTGAACATGGTGAGAACAATAGAGCTGGTCTTATTGACCGGTTCTTTTGTTAAGCGATGGGAGAATGCGAAAACCAACACGCCAAATCACCCGTATTTTGATTATTTTAAATTTATTTTTGTAGCAGCAGTTTTTCTGTTGCGGTTTGAAAATCAGCAGGGATGGGGGCAATAAACGTCACCCGTTCGAGTTTGACAGGGTGTTTGAATGACAAGGAATAGGCATGGAGAGCAGGGCGGTCTATTAATTTAGTTTCGTGAGCACCGTACAGTGTATCGCCAAGCAGTGGATATCCGAGTGCAGATGCGTGCGCCCGGACCTGGTGCGTCCGCCCGGTGGCTGGAAGGGCTCCGAGAAGACTGAAGCCAATATACCTTTCCAGGACGCGGAAGAATGTTTGGGACGACTTCCCTTTGCTATTATCCACTAAAGTACGATGTTTGTGTCCCACGTCCACGCGCAGCGGATGACGGGCAATGTGCTTATCCCAAGCCGGTGATCCCACCACGATGGCATGATAAATCTTTTTGGCCTCATGTCCTTCGAATTGCATACTCAACGACCGGTGAGCTTCAGCCGTGCGGGCAAAGACCATCACTCCGCTGGTGATTTTATCAAGCCGGTGGACCACCCAAAGTTTTCCAGACTGCTCCTCTAGCAACCTGACCAGATAAGGAGCATCTTTATCCCAACCATCCAGCAGCACTGGCAGACCGGCAGGTTTATTTACGATGAGGATTTCTGCATCTTCGAAAAGGATAATATTTTGCATGGCAAAAGAGTTCACAAGGGTAATTTTACCAGTATGGATCTTTAATACTTCAATTGCTAACAGATAATTGCCAAT
>JBGOZL010000373.1:0-3360 GCA_041480185.1 Anaerolineae bacterium | reverse complement strand
TAGTAAACCGATGCATTTGCAGCATCAAATGCCACCACTTGCAGCGGAGGGATAAAATCGCTCGGATACGAAAGATGCCCTGAGATACCCCCGGTTGCAGGAGCAGACGTATCGGTTGGATTGGGGGGGATGGTAGGAACTGAGGGAGCGATCACATTTGCAAGGGAGGTTGAAGTTACATTGACCATGGCGTTTACATCAGGTGTCGGACTCGACTGTCCAGCTGGCAGGGAAATACAAAAAATTTTCGACCATGAAAGCGCTACCAGTGCCAGGATAATTCTCTTATTCATTTATTTTCCGGATAGTTTGTATATCGAATCAAGATTGTATGGAACTCTAAATTAGGGCCAATAAACAGCGTTCTTTGGATATGTTCGAAATTCACTCGGGATATTACTATGGGTTGGGGACTCCCGATGGTTTCGCTGGATATCCACTCCCCCAGTTCGTAATGTCGCATGTCACCGTCTGGTTGCTGATCACTTGTACAATTGTCGTGCAACCGCCGGTGTGATCTGAGGAATCATAGGCGACCACCTGGTAATGGCCTGTTGTTATATACCCGTCCATCGAATAATATGTGTTCCCAACCCCTGTGATCCAGTACCAATAGCGGTAAGGGGGTTCTTGACCGATTGCAACGATCGCCAGAGCCGGGACTGAGCCATATGGATACCCGTTAATACTCCCTGCAATGGTACCCAGTCCCAAAGTGGGGGAGGGCGTTGTCCCCACTGTTAATGTGGGAGGCAGTGTGGGGGTCAAGGAATTTGTTGGTGCAATGGTTGCGCTGGGAGTATGAGTTGCTGGTTGTGTACCCGTTGGCTGTAACGATGTTGGAGATGCTGAAGAAGGCAAAGTCGTCTGCCGCGCGGACTGGGTTAACGCAGCCAATGTTGCTGCAACCTTGGTCGCCACAACTCCAGTATCTGCTGTGGGATTTGTTTGTGGCAATGAGCACGCGGTTAGAAAGCTTATCAGCAAAAAGAAAGCTCCCAGGTTGGGAAAGGTGAGTTTCATTTGAGTAAATACTCCTTTATTAATGACTTTATTATTTTGTTTCGACCCGGATATTTCTTGGGATTTGCTGGCCATCACTGCAGTCACCTTTTCAGATTTATCATTCCGGCCGCATTGAGGGCAGCGCGTAAAGGCTTCCAGTGTTATCACGCCATCATCGTGCTTTACCAGATGCTTATTTCCGCAATGCTGGCACGTTAGTGAGGTAGCACTAGCTGAAACTTGTAATTTCCCACCACACGAAGGACAAACGAGGGATATAAGGCCTGGCATGCTGTTCTCCATATCGAGGCTGTGACATTAATTATAGAACTATTCTGTTCGGAAACATATATCCATTTCACGATCATTGCGTTTCATATCGGATAAGGTTATGGATGTTGGCAGGTTAAATAGGCCCACAAATAATCCTCCATAAACATCATCAGCTATAAGGTTATTTGCACACCAATTTCCATTCCTTTATTCTCGCAAATGGAATGGAACATCAATAATGATGCGTTCGCGTCCAAGCGTACGACGACTATAGAGCAGCGCGGCTTTTATGAGCCAGGCAGTCTGGTTATGTAAAAGGGTCTGCCACCATTTCCCTGGGATAAATTCGGGCAGGACCACCGCAGCCAGTTGACCGTCGTTGCACTTGGTGTCCGTTTCGTCCAGGAATTTCAGCAAAGGACCAACTATGGAGCGATACGGTGATTGCACCACCACAAACGGTACATCCGGCCACCAGGCTTCCCATTCGAGACGCTTTTTCTCACCTGCCCCGGGTTCCAATTCCACATAGACTGCGGTTACATCCTGGGAGATTGAACGGGCAAAATTAACAGCTTCAACCATGCCGCGATGGATCCCGGAAATCGGGATGATCACTCGGGTGGTCTCTATTGGTTTCAACGAGGGTGGCAATCCTTTCAGAGATAGCTCTTTCCCCACACGTCTATAGTGAGCAAAGATCTGACGGAAGGTGATCACTATAAGCGGGATGAGTAAAATCGTGATCCATGCGCCTTCTAGAAATTTGCTAAAAATAACAACAACCAATGTCGTCAAGGTTGCCAAAGCCCCAATGCTGTTGATGAAAGATTTCACGCCCCATTGTTGGCCGCGTATCTTCCACCAGTGGACAACCATCCCGGATTGCGAAAGTGTAAACGCCAGGAAAGCTCCGATTGCAAACAAAGGGATCAGAGCGTGGGTGTCACCGCCAAAGAAGAAAATTAATGCTGCTGTAAAGAATCCCAATATGAGGATGCCGTTGGTAAATGCGAGCCTGTCACCGGGGATGCCAAACTGCCGTGGAAGGAATCCATCTTGTGCAAGGATGGCAGCGAGACGGGGAAATCCAGCAAAACTGGTATTTGCTGCCACGGTCAGGATGCCCAGTGTGGCAAATTGAATGACATAATAAATCACCCCATTATTAAACAACCTCCGTGCCAGAGCGGATAGAATTGTCTCCTGCGGACCCGCAATAACACCTAGAAATTGTGTTAAGCCGATGCTTCCGGCGAAAAGCAAACCCATTAAAACAGCCATGACCATAAGCGTCCGCCCCGCATTTTTGGCTTGGGGTTGCTGGAATGCCGGGATTCCGTTGCTGATGGCTTCAACACCAGTCAATGCAGTACTGCCGGTTGAAAAAGTATGCAGAATTAATAATAAAGTTAATGGTTGGATCGCTGGCGGTGCGACTACCGACAAAGGTGTTGGTCCATGGATGGCAAGGCGAACAATTCCGTACAATAACATTGATAGGTATGCCACCAGGAAGAAATACACGGGAATGGCCATGAAAGTTCCAGCTTCCTGCATGCCACGCAGGTTGACCAGGGTAATGACCAGAAGCAGCAATAGAGCAATGGCAACACGGTGCGGCCATAAAACCGGAAAAGCAGAAGCCAGGGCAGCCACACCTGCCGTTAAGCTGACCGCTGCATTCAGAAGATAGTCCACCAACAATGCGGCTGCTGCCAGCAACCCGGGAAGAGTACCAAGATTCGTCCGCGCAACAATATAAGAACCGCCGCCGGATGGATAGCCATGGATGGTCTGGAAATACGATAAGGCTACAATGAACAGCAAGCCGGTAATGCCCAATCCAATTGGCCATGCATAAGACAACCCCATACTCCCGGCGACGATCAATCCCAGGTAGATTTCCTGGTTGGCGTAGGCGATGGAAGCCAGCGCATCTGGTGAAAAAGCTGCCAGAGCCCGAATCTTGTTCAACTGTTTGTGCCCGATGATCTTGGTGGGAAGTGCCGGGCCAATTAAGATATCCTTTAATTTGGACAGCATCCAGTCTCTCTTTCTCCAGGCTTTCGGAGGGAAACG
>JBGOZL010000372.1:0-3364 GCA_041480185.1 Anaerolineae bacterium | reverse complement strand
TTCCTGAATTTGAGGAGACTGACCTCTAAGGGAGGGTTTTATGAAACGCATTATTTATTATCTCGTGGGTCTCGCTTTTTTACTGTCGGCATGTACCTTTCCAGTTTCCTCCCCAACGCCCATTCCGCTGCCGTCAACAGCTCTGCCGCCCACCGCTGAATCCTTGCCTAGCGGCACGAGTCTGCCCACCAGTACAGCTCCGCTGGTTATCACGGTTCCCTCGTCGGTAACTTCAGCTCCCACACTGACGCCTCTGCCGCAATCTGTGAAGTTCGCCGTGATTGGCGATTTCGGTATGCACAATTCTGCCGAAGCGGACGTTTCCTCCCTCATCCATGGCTGGAAACCGGATTTCATCATAACTGTAGGCGATAACAACTATCCCGATGGCGAAGCAAGCACGATCGACGTCAATATCGGGAAATATTTCCACGATTATATATATCCTTACATTGGGTCTTATGGCTCTGGATCAGATATAAATCGCTTTTTTCCAACCCTGGGGAATCACGATTGGTACACCACCAATGCCCAGCCCTATCTGGATTATTTCACCCTGCCCGGTAACGAGCGCTACTACGATTTTGTCTGGGGTCCGCTCCACTTTTTTGCCCTCGACAGTGACGAGCACGAACCCGATGGTGTAAATAAAGGCTCCGCGCAGGCCGCTTGGCTCAAGCAGGGTCTGGCGGCCTCCACCTCACCCTGGAATATCGTCTACACCCATTACCCGCCCTACTCCTCCGGTAGTCATGGATCCATAGACTGGATGCAGTGGCCTTTCGCTGCCTGGGGCGCAAATGCCTTGCTGGCGGGTCACGATCACCTCTATGAGCGCCTGCTCGTGGACGGCATACCGTACTTTACGAATGGCTCGGGCGGCGGCGGCCTCTACAACTTCAACACACCTCTGCCCGAAAGCCAGTTCCGCTATAACGCGAATTACGGCGCCATGCTGGTCACTGCCAGTGACACGGAAATCGTTTTCCAGTTTTACAACCGGGTGGGGGAGCTAAAGGATTCGTACCGGGTGACAAAACCTTAAGTAAAAGACCGGTCGCAAGACCGGTCTCGCACTTTTCTCTAACCTAATCTTTAGAAGGATACCACTGCCTCTTCCACATTGCCGTAAATCTCAATGAACTTTAAAAGACCTGCGATATCTAGTACTTCGTGTACAGGCGGCGTTGGGGCTACCAGTTTTAGATGTTTGGTCGCATCTTTTGGTTCTGCCAGCATTTTGTAGATACCCAGGATTGTCCGTATCCCCGCGCTGGTGAGCGAAGGCACCTTCGAAAGGTCAAGAACCATATTGCGTCCGCCGGCGGCGTATGCTCCCTTGGCTGCCAGTTCAAATTCCTCTGTGTTTCCCATATTGAGCCGGTCTCCAAGCTGGATAACTGTTACGGGCACTCGCCCACAGGTTTGAGTGACAGTTACAAGTTTCATATTTCTCCTTCTCAAATCGATATGCAGGCGGAATGTTGTTAACCCGTCGTTATCGCCGCAGTCTCTTCATACAGCTTTCGATGCACAGTGCTCAGCGCCCGCACCTGCTCGGCGGCATGGTACGATGACCTCACCAGAGGCCCGGATTCCACCCATTTGAAGCCAATCTCGCGGCCGTACTCGTGCAGTTCCTTGAATTCTTCCAGGGTGTAGTAACGTTCGATCGGCAGATGTTTCTTGCTCGGCTGGAGGTATTGACCTACGGTCAGGATATCCACGCCCCAACTGCGCTGGTCGCGCATCACAGCCTTGACTTCCTCCAGCTCCTCGCCCAGCCCCACCATGATGCCCGACTTGGTCAGCACTTCGGGGTCGAGCTTTTTGGTACCTGAGAGGATCGCTGCGCTCCACTCGTAATGGTCCTGCGGCTGGACCTTCTTGAACAGCCGCGGCACAGTTTCGACGTTGTGGTTCAGGATTTCCGGTCGGGCATCCAGGACAATTTTTAAGGCTTCGAGCGACCCCTTGAAATCGGGGATGAGCACCTCCACCGAGCAGCCCGGGAGCAACGCGCGGATGCGCCGGATAACCATGGCAAAGATGGGCGCGCCACCGTCCCGCCGGTCGTCCCGGTTGACGGAGGTGATGACCGCATGTTTCAGGTTCATGGACTTGACTGCCTGTGCCACGCGTTCCGGTTCCATCCAATCGAGGGCTTCCGGGCGACCGTGTTTGATGTCGCAGAAACCACAGGTGCGCGTGCACACGTCACCCAGCATCAGGAATGTGGCAGTGCCTGACCCCCAGCATTCGCCCATATTTGGGCACATGGCTTCCTCGCATACGGTATGCAGCGCCTTTGAGCGCATCAGGGTTTGCAAGTGCTCATAGGTCTCGCCGGTGGGGGCGCGCACTTTGATCCACTCCGGGCGGCGGAGCGGGGTCACGTTGATGGTTTCAGGTTTAATGCGGTCACGGGTGGGGATTGCAGGCATCAGGTCCTCTTTCAAACCGGTAATGTTTACCAATAAATTCGTATAATTTTATCACGACTAACGATTTGGCATCACTATATGCTCGAAGGATTTACATTTTTCTTACGATCACCTTCAATCCTTCCACTTTAACCACTTGCACTTTTTCACCCTGGATGATCCTGCCTTGACCCTCATCGAGTTCGGCCGTCCACAACTCTGCCCCTGATTGGACCTGCCCGGTTGGGTCGATGTCGGTTCGGGCGATGCCGGTCCGGCCGCGCATCCCTTCCTGCCCGGTGATCACCGGCCGCTTCTGCGCCCGCAGCGCAAAGCCAACAATAATGGCGAAACTGATGCCGATGATGATGGCTACCAGGATGACCAGCGTGGGCGAAACCTGCTGGAACTGGGGCGTACCCGGGCTGTTGAATAAGACCAGCGCCCCTACGATGAAAGATCCTATCCCCGCGGCTGTCAGACCGCCGTGAGTGGCGGCTTTGATGTCCACTATAAACAGCACGAATGCGATGACCATGAATGCCAGGCCAAACCAGTTGACCGGCAGGACCCCCAATCCGTAGGCTGCCAGTGCCAGGCATACGACGCCGATGAAGCCCGCCACCCAGCCTCCTGGCGAGGAGAGTTCGATCAGGATGGCTTGTGCACCGATGCTGAGCAGGATGAAAACGAAGTTCGGGTCCACCAGCAGTTGCAGCAGGTTTTCGATCAACGACATTCCCAGGAGCTGGGTCACGGCTCCGGAAGTATGTAGCGTGCGCGGACCGTCTGCCATCTGGACAGTGTACCCGTCCAACTGTTTGAGCAGGTCTGCTCGCAGGCCAAGCAGCTGCTCCAGGGATTGGTCGATCGCTTGCTGGGCCCGCTGGTACTGTCTGGCCTGTTTGAATCTGGCAATATGGAACAGAGCCGAAACCGCC
>JBGOZL010000371.1:0-3371 GCA_041480185.1 Anaerolineae bacterium | reverse complement strand
GTCCCGCCGTGCTCCCAGGGTACGCCATCGATCCAGCGTGCCAGAGGGTTGGGTTCATAACCGCCAATCACAAGTCCGCCTGCCTCCTGGCGCATGTACACCAAATTGTCGGGGTCACGGAGGCAGGGTGTGGTGGCTGGGAACTCGTTGCCTGGCACCGATTTTAAGGCGATATGTTGATGATCCACAGGAGTGGTTGGGATATGGATACCCGCCATCGCGGCCACCTGGGGTGCCCACATACCAGCCGCATTCACCACTATCTCGGTCTTTATGGACCCCCGATCTGTTATCACTTTTTGGACAGCCCCTTTTGCCGATAATTCGAGCGCGATGACACGCGTGTTCGTCAGGATCTCCACACCCAACTCCCTGGCAAACCTCGCCATCGAAGTGGTGGTTGTGTACGGATCGAGTTGACCATCGCGGGGAAGATAGATGGCACCAAAAAGGTTTTTGTTACTGATCTGCGGCATGACCTTCAAAGCCTCTGCCGGTGAAATGATACCGGCTTCCATGCCAATTGCGTTAGCGCGGCTGACGGATCGTTCCATCTCCTTGAGCTGTTCCGGGCTCGAAGCCACGCGCAGACTGCCGACATGATCGAAGAGTTTCAATCCACTGTACAACTCGATGCTGTATTTGCGAAATTGCATCAGTGTTTGGGAGGTTGCGAATTGTGTTACGAGCCCGGCCGCGTGAGTCGACTCACCGCTGGCAATTTCACCTTTCTCAATAAGCACAACATCTTTCCGCCCCATCTTTGCCAAATGATAGGCAATATTAACTCCGACGATGCCTCCGCCAACGATCACGATCTGTGTTTGATCTTTCATTTCGTTTAATCTTCCTTTCTACAAATATTTCCGAACCCAAATCATCAATATAGTCTATAAATCCTGAACATCCTTCAGCCAACCAGGAAACTCAGCCGAATCCAATTTCTCCACCGCCCTTGCCCAGCGTTCGGTTGCCCAGCCCCAAAAATCGTATTTTATCTTCGACATGTCTGCCTGGATCGCCGCCCACAACCCCCACCCTACATCGGACATGATCATGTTCAATTTCATACGGGAAATTCTATTTGCGGAAACGATTCCGAAATATTCAGAACAGACTTCGTTGATCTGATCTTCATTGAATTGCATTTCCTGACAGGTATTTCCAAGTTCAAAACACGGATCATTGTTTCCGCTGTATTCATAATCGATCAGCCACAAGGTGCTGCCATCGTCAATATAGTTTTCTGCCAGCAAATCATTATTGCATGGAACCGTGGGTAGTGGGTCAGCCAGCAGGGCTTTCTCTATTTGCGATACACTGGACATTCGATCCGGATATCCATTCGGAAGGCGGATCTTGCGATCAGCACATATCGACAAGTAATATTCTGTAAGGCGGAACATGTTGAAATCCAATAAAAAGCGCGGCCCGGCATGGAGTTTCTTGATGGACTGTGCCATGCGCGCCGGCATCCCGGGTGCATTCAATGATTCCTTCGACATGGTTTTCCCATTCAAAAATTCCAGCACCATCACATTATATTCCGGCAAATGGTAAAGAACCTTCGGCCCGACTCCTGCCTCAGCCGCGGCCCTGGTATTGTGATATTCATTTTTTCGGTCGATGGCAAGAAGATCCGTACTCTCTCCCGGGACCCGTACAAAAAAAGGTACACCGTCCACCAATACTTTGAAATTTGCGTTGGTTAATCCACCTGATAGCGCCTGAATCGAAACCTGTCTCCCTTTCCAGTCCTCAATTTTGGTGACAATTTCATCGATCAATGGCATACTATATTCCTTCAGAATCCTGAAGATGACGCAAGGGAAATTGGTGGTCAGTGCTTTTAGCACTGACCACTCAATACCATCCAAAAGATGAAGATTCTTATTCGGGTGGGATCTCCTTGAAAGCGAAGTCCACATTGATACCCTTGGACTTCTGGCGAGCCTTGACAATCAAATACCAAACCGCTGATATCAAAATGATTGCAAAGGCGATGATCTGCGCTACCAGGCCTTTCGGGAAATCTGTAAAGTTCCAGTTTCCGAGGACACCCAGTGCGGGCGAGAGCAGGAAGGCGACTACCATGGCCATACCCAAGCCTCCTCCGAGCATGCCCAGCGCGGAAAGCCAGGGCATTGGTTTGCCGTTCAGCCATTCCAACAAGTGGCTTCTCATCGGGTAGAGGAAGACAATCACCGCCACGATCGATGCGAGCCGCACCAACCATGCCAGAATCGCCGATGTTGCGAAGGCTTGCGGAGCCAGCACCCATGTGAGAGCAATGAATGAGGCTGCGCCGAGCAGGGTGAATAATACCCCTACGAACCCGCTCACTTTATATTTGGCACCCGGTGAGGCCTCATAGACCTCCTTGGCGCGATAGGGCAACAGAGCTCCCGCCAGGCAGGTGATGATAAACACATACCCGCAGCCAAAGGTCACGCCAAGGGTCAGGCTCACCCAGGTGAAAGGCTGGGTAACCAGGCTGTAGCCCACGATGACCGGCAGGCTGGCGAGGAAGTAGCCCAGATGAGCGTTCACAGGGGTGTGATACTTCTCGCTCACCTTGCTGAACCAATCGGGCAGCAGGCGGTCAAGTGACATGGCAACGATGACGCGCGTCATGCCAATGTAGCAGTTGCAGACGATCTGGAAACCGTTAAGCAGGTAGCCGATGCCAATGATCAATACAACAATCGGGCTGGCCGCAAGTGCAACCGCTAGAATCGGCGGCCAAAGGTTGAAGCCATTAATGTTGGCTGCAGATATTCCAGACCAGTAACCGGCGCCGGCTACGTACAGAAATTCGGAACCAGCCACTTTTTGGATTCCCAGTGCCAACAGGGCAAGCAACAGGCCAGTGACGATCAAGGAACCGACCATGATAAAGGCTTGCGAGCGGAAACTGCGGGCATCCTTGATTTCACCGTTTTGTTCGGCTGAATAAGTGGCCCACTGGAGACTGGTCCAAGCAATAGGAGCAACCAACAAGGTGGCCATCAAGCTAAACGGCGGATGTACATTGATCCCGGCCTGGGTGACGGCATTCATGGCAGTTTGGTAGAAGTTGGTTACGCCGCCAGAGGCTACTGCAAAGGCATTCAGCCGGGATATAAACTGGCTGGCGGGCGTGGTAAAGAGCACAACAAACACCGTGGCAAAGCACAGGAGAGTGCCCCACCACATTACGTGCTGGAAGCGTACATAGTTCTTGAACCCAGAGGTCAACAGGATTAGCGACACGAGGGCATTGGCAATGCTGACAATGATGATGCCCGATGAGGTCGTAAACCAGAGGCCCAAATTGGAGAGGGAAGCCACGTGCATGGTGGCACCCAGACCCAGGAAGAGCGGCGCGAACC
>JBGOZL010000370.1:0-3400 GCA_041480185.1 Anaerolineae bacterium | reverse complement strand
GCCCGTCGCATTTACGGCGTTTTTGAGCGCCAGTTCCGACGCTATTTCAGTCATGCGTTGCGGGTGCACGGAATCACGGGTTTAATGCTATTGCAGATCCTGGAATCCCGGCTGGATAATATCGTTTTTCGATTGGGATTCGCGTCAAGCCGTGCCCAAGCCAGATTGCTTGTCACTCATGGTCATTTCACCATCAATGGCCGCCGCACGGATGTTCCGTCCATGAACCTTGGAGTTGGCGATGTGCTTGCAGTGCGTGCAGGCTCAATGGATGCCACGTACTTCAAAGATCTGGCTGCGCTGGTTGAGACTCGCAATGCACCGGTCTGGTTAAGTCGCGACATTAATACGCTATCAGGTAGTGTGTTGCGCATGCCCGAGCGTCCCGAGATTGACGGCAACCTGAATGAGCAGTTGATCGTTGAGTACTACTCGCGCTAATCCGAGTCCATTGTATTAAACGCGGCGTACCGTATTGTACGTCGATGAGAGGGTACCGTGACTATTACTAACATGGTAATGCCGAAGATCGAGCGCGAAGCCGAGGCGCGGAATTATGGCAAATTTGTCATCAGCCCATTGGAACATGGCTATGGCGTGACGCTGGGGAATTCATTGCGGCGCGTATTGCTTTCGTCTCTGGAAGGGGCTGCAGTGACGTCCATCCGCATTATTGATGTCCTGCACGAGTTCACTGACATTCCAGGCGTACGTGAAGATGTTTTGCAGGTTATGTTGCAGGTTAAACAATTACGCCTGATCATGGAAGGTGTAGATACTATTCGAATGCACCTTGAAGTCCGTGGTGAAGGAGTGGTGACTGCAGCAGATATCATCGCTCCGCCCGAGATCAAGATCATCAATCCTGATCTTTATCTGTTTACTGCCGATAACGCTAAAGTGCGTCTGGATATTGAGTTCACCGTTGAACGTGGTCGCGGGTATGCTCCTTCTAATGAACGCGGGCGAATGCCCATTGGTGAATTGCCGGTTGATGCCATTTTTGGCCCGGTCAAGCGAATCAACTGGGAAGTGCAGTCAGCGCGTGTCGGTCAGAGCACAAATTACGATAAACTAATCCTTGAAATCTGGACGGACGGAGCAATTGCGCCGGAAACCGCCCTGAGCACTTCTGCCAAAATCCTGATAGAACATCTTCGTTACGTGGCTGGAATCAGTGAAGAGACGCTTGCCATTGAGATGGAAAAAGAAGTGTCTGGATCACGCTTGACCAGCGAAGTTGCGGAGACCCCGGTTGAATCTCTCGACCTTTCGGTGCGTGTTTTCAACTCACTCAAACGTACAGGCATTATTACTGTCGGTGATGTGCTTGAACTTCTTGAGAAGGGTGACCAGGCGGTCATGTCCATCCGCAATTTCGGTGAAAAGAGCCTCGAAGAACTGCGCCTCAAGATGCGAGAGAAGGGTTATTTAAAAGATGAACCCAAGAAAGAGTCGGAGTGATTGAACAATGCGACACCAAGTAGCAGGATTTAAACTTAACCGCACAAAGGGTGCGCGCATCGCTTTGCGGCGCAACCTGATTAAGCAGTTTTTTGTTAACGAACGCATTCGCACCACAGTCACCAAGGCTGCTGCGATTCGTGGCGAAGCTGAAAAAATGATCACGGTTGCCCGGAATGTCAAGGACGCAACCGATGACGAAAAAATAGCTGCCCGCCGTCTTATTGTGGCCAGGTTGGGTGGCAATAGCAATGAAGTGGTCAAGAAATTGTTCGATGAGATTGCCCCCCGCTTTGTAGAACGCAAAGGTGGCTATACCCGCGTGCTCAAACTTGGTCCCCGCTATGGCGATAAAGCGGAAATGGCCATCCTCGAACTTGTCGAAGAATAGATCTGCGTATGTAATGCAGACAGGTGGCCCGGCAATTTCCCTGATTTTGGATTACCCGATCACCTAGAATGGCTCGTTACCAGATTATCCTTGCTTATGACGGTACCCATTTTCTTGGCAGCCAGAGGCAAGCCGCATCCCGTACCATACAGGGCGAACTTGAAAAAGCGCTATGCAAACTTGGATGGGATGAGCGAACCGTCTACCTGGCGGGGCGTACCGATACCGGAACCCATGCCATTGGCCAGGTGGCTGCTTTCGACCTCAATTGGAATCACGGGCTCGAAAGTTTACGCAAGGCCCTGAATACTCATCTGCCGCGAGATATGGCAGTTCGGGAAGTTTTTCTGGCAGCGGATATGTTTCATCCGCGTTATGATGCCAGGTCCCGACATTACCGATATCGGTTGTATTGTGGCGAAGTGAGGGATCCATTAAGGGAACGTTATGCCTGGAGAGTTTGGCCGGCAGTGACCGACCTTGCGCCTCTTGCGGCAATCTGGCTCGGTACACACGATTTCGGCGCTTATGGTACCCCGCCTAGAACTCAAGGCAGCGCAGTGCGATCGGTTTTCTATACCGAATGGACGAATAGCGGAGATGAGTGGACCTTCGATATCAAGGCTGATGCCTTTCTTTATCGCATGGTGCGCAGGTTGGTTTATGTTCAGGTGGCCGTGGGACAAGGAAGAATTCCGATAGAGGATTTGGTTCAAGCGCTAAACATCAGTCCCGTTTCCACTTCCAGGGTCAGGAATAAAGGACAAGGTCGTATTCCTGCCAGTCTTGCCCCCGCTTGCGGCCTGACGCTCATCGAAGTACGCTATGATAATCTGGTTTGAATTAGTCTGAATTTTTGGAGAGACAAAAGTGTACAAATCTTACTACCCCAAGGCCGCTGATATTGACCACCAATGGTTGCTGGTTGACGCGAACGGTGAAAACCTGGGTCGCTTGGCGACCAAACTTGCTGCGCTCCTACTAGGCAAACACAAACCGAACTTTACTCCTGGCGTTGAAATGGGCGATTTTGTGGTTGTAATCAATGCGCAGCATATTACAGTCACCGGTACTAAAACTCACACCAAATTGACTGAGAAAATATACCATAGTCATTCGGGCTACCCTGGCGGGTTGAAATCGATAAGTTTGCGCGACCAGTTAAGCAACCATCCGGACCGCGTGATACGTGCAGCAGTCTGGGGAATGTTGCCGCACAACAAAATGGGCCGCCACCTTATCACCAGGCTCAAGATTTTCAGCGGTGCAGAGCATTCACATGGCGCCCAGAATCCGAAATTGGTAGCGTAAAGGAGCAGAAATATGTCTGTGCAATATTTTGAAGGAATTGGACGCCGAAAGCAAAGCATAGCCCGCGTTCGGATTATGGCAGGTTCAGGCCAATTTATAGTCAATGAGAAGGATGCTCCAGCATTTTTCACCCGTCTTGGCGACCTTGAAGCCATTTTAGCACCAATGAAGGCTGCTGGTCATGACACAAAAACCTACGATATCACCGTGGTAGTGAGTGGTGGTGGCGTAACT
>JBGOZL010000369.1:0-3412 GCA_041480185.1 Anaerolineae bacterium | reverse complement strand
GGATGCCGGTGCCGCGCTTGTGCAGGTCTACACCGGGTTGGTGTACGCCGGACCGGGCCTGGTCAGGCAAATTGTTCAAACACTTCGTTAGGTCTTGAGCCTTTCATCATTTTCCCAATTCAAACAGACATCCCGCAGATAATCCTGCGGGATGTCTTTATTATGGTTTTCCGTTATGGTTCCAAGCAGAAGGGGATGGAGCTGCTTTGTCCCTCGGGAGTTTCTGTCTCCCCGTTCTGATCGTAGATCTTGATCCACACGATTTCCGGAAACTGCTTGAGGTTGGCAAAGATGAGATTTGCGATCGTGTAAGTTGATCCCTCTGAAGCACATGTCCCGGTTAGATAGACCCGGGCGATGCCATTATCGATTGTCAATTTGCTGAACCCGGTGGTGCCGCTCAGAACGACCGCAAACCCCTGTGCTTTTTCGACTTCCGTGGGACCGAGGAACAATTGGGTCAGGGTCGCTTCCGGCAAGGATGCAGGTGCTGGCACGCTGCGCTTGACCGGCGCTTCGTACGGTTCGGCGCCTATCTGGTACCGGCCCATGTCGGTGAAAAAGATGGAAAGGATAACTGGTGCTGGGGAAACCGGTTCGGTAAGCGGGGGTGTACAGGGGCTGCAACAAGCGATGATTGCCAGTACTAGCACCAGAATGGGGAAAATTATCCGACCCATATTACCTCCTTCCAAATGACCGGCCACGGATCATCGGCGCGGTTGTTCCACACCACCTGTTCGATCCGCGCATGCTGGATGGCGGCACACAATCATTGGTTATCTCGATTATACATGCGTGCGCGATATAATCACTGGAAAAGGACGTTTTATGCACATTTTGGTCACAAACGACGACGGCGTGCAGGCACCCGGGCTATTGGCACTGGCGCAGGCATTACGGAAATTGGGAAAAGTGACGATCTTTGCTCCCGACCACAACTGGAGCGCGTCCGGTCACGTCAAGACTATGGATCGTCCCTTGCGCGCCCGTGAAGTGCTCCTGGCCGATGGGACCACCGCTCTGTCCACCGATGGCGCCCCCTCTGACAGTGTAGCACTGGCCCTTCTTGGTGTTGTAAAAGAGAAGATTGACATGGTAGTCTCGGGAATTAATCCGCACGAAAATATCGGTCACGATGTGACCTATTCCGGGACGGTGACAGCTGCCATGGAAGCCGTCATTGGTGGTGTGCCTGGGATAGCCGTCTCGCTCAATTCACCGGAGGAATTCCATGGTGTGCTGGATTATGACACTGCCGCAACTGTTGCACACCAGGTGGTACAAAAAGTGATGACCGAAGGACTGCCCGAGGGCGTATTCTTGAACGTCAACGTGCCATATTTGAAGGAAGACGAACTCAAAGGCTTTATGATAACCCGGCAGGGTCTGCGCCTTTACCGTGACGAACTGGATGCGCGCAAGGACCCGCGCGGCAAGCCGTATTATTGGATCGGCGGCCAGTTCCCAATCGGCGTCCTCGAAGAAGGGACCGATTATGGCGCAATCAAGGCCGGCTTTGTTTCCATCACACCCCTGCAACTTGACCTGACAGCCTGTGATGCGATGGAAGGGATGAAAAAGTGGAAGTGGGAATAGTCAATGTATTCGCTGGAGCAAATCCTCACCAACCACTTCGCCCGCACCCCGGCAATGCAAGCACAGGACGTTTATAAATTATTGTTTCAGGCTGCCTTGGGGAGTGAACACGCCGTCGATGATGAGAAGAGCGTGCGCGTTTGGCTGGCGCGCGAATTGATAGAGATGGGAACTGGTCCTGACGACCCTCTACTCGACCCGATCTCTCCGGACGGTCAAATCCTGCGTGTCCATTTGCGCCCGTACCTTCGGTCCGGGAAGGATCTGGAGATCTTACTGCAGGCTTTTATTCGCACTGGATCCGAATGGCGCGCTTCGACTGAAACGCTGAAGGCATATGGAGGGCAGGCGGCACACCAGTTGCAGGCTGGAACAGGGTCAATCCGACCGGAGGATTTTGAGGCATATTTCGCCGATATGGAGAAACAAGGTTTTCCCGCAGTGCATCATTCTGTTGAATACACCCGCCTTTACCGCCCTGCTTACCGGGTGGTTGCCAGCCAGTTTTTGGAGGCCATATGAGCCCATTTGCGTCTCCCGCTGACACGTTTATATTCAACAACCAGGTTTGGGAAATCGTCCGGCAGGTACCACCCGGCAGGGTAAGCACCTACGGGCAGATCGCTAAAATGATCCCCCCGCCGGGAGGCATGCCCCAGCGCAGTTACGATGCCTTCGGCCCACGCTGGGTAGGCGGAGCCATGGCCGCCTGTCCCGAAGACGTTCCCTGGCAGCGGGTCATCAACTCACAGGGCAGGATCAGTCCCCGTCCCGGGGCGGAAGACCAGCGTCGGTTCCTTGAAGAAGAGGGTGTGGAGTTTAATGTCAGTGCCAGGGTGGATTTCGCACGCTTCGGGTGGAACGGTCCTGACCCGGCCTGGTGCAAGGCACACGGTTATCTCATCCCCCTTCCCTTGTCAAAAGAACAGGCACGCTTGTTCTGACCGGATAACCAGGATTATTTCTTCGCCAGGTCTGCCACCAGCAGATCCAGGGCCAGGTCCAGTGGTACCTGGCTCGTTTTTGCCCCCTCGTCAATTTCAAGGAGTTTATGATAAATCGACTCCAATGCTGGCAGCGAAAATCGCTTCGCCTGGCTGGTCACTTTTGTCGCCACGAAATCAAGCAATTTTAATGCTGACTGAATCTGGAGGACACCCGCGCCGGCGTCCAGCATTTCACGCGCCTGGAGCAGCAGCCTGAATTGGCGGATGACCATGCCCCACAATGCGAATGGTTCCTCATCCTCAAGCAGTTGATGGAGCACGTACTGCGCCTTTTTCCCATCCCCCTGGCCGAGCGCATCCACCAGTTCGAAAATATTCCCTTGCGCGCTGGCAATGCTCACCTGATCCACGTCATTCAGCGTTACCGGGCGCGCATAGTTCACGTAGGTGAGCAGTTTGATGAGTTCCTGCGCGGCAATGCGCGGGTCCTCTCCGACCATTTCGGAGAGACGCGCGGCTGCACCCGGTTCGATCTTTCCACCCAATTTTCTCGTTTCAGACTCGATCCAGCGCGGCATTTCCATGCGTTTGGGCAGGTTGTAAACGTGGAATCCAGCCCGGGCATTGGAGACTGCCCATTTCATCAGCCAATGATCGCTCTTGAGTTGGTCATACTCCGCCAGCACGATCGTAGTGGTCGGCTGGGCTTTATCCAGCAGGTCGATGAATTTTTTTCGGGAAAACATCCGGTAATCGTCGGCGAGTTCGTCTCCTTCCGGCTGGGCGCTGGTCACTACCGGCTGGGATTTATCCTGTAGTTCAATGTTTTTTTTCCGGGTTGAAGCAAATGCCGAGACAGGATTCTC
>JBGOZL010000368.1:0-3422 GCA_041480185.1 Anaerolineae bacterium | reverse complement strand
CAGCAGGTCGTCGAAGTCGACGGCGTTGTTCTGTTTCAATAGTTCCTGATAACGTTGATAAATGCGCTTGACCACCTCGTCGCGGTAGGTCTGTGTGGGGTAATCTTCAGGGAAGATTAACTCATTTTTGGCGCGCGAGATCGCGGCATGAACCGGCTGTGGACGATATGTCTTGTCGTCGAGGTTCAGGTCGCGGAGGGCACCTTTAACAACACGCAGCTGGTCGTCCTCATCATATATGACAAATCGCTCATCGAATGGCAGGTGTTCTGATTCGCGGCGCAGGAGCCTGGCGCAGATGGAATGAAACGTCCCCAGCCATATTCCCTCGGAAGGCATTTCGCCCAGGATATCCCGGACGCGGTTGCTCATTTCCCGGGCTGCCTTGTTGGTAAAAGTGACCGCCAGCATCTGGTATGGGCGCACACCCTCGTGGGCGATCAAATAAGCCACCCGCTGGGTGAGAACGCGTGTCTTCCCGGACCCGGGTCCGGCCAGCACCAAAACGGGACCTGCGCCAGCCGTCACAGCCTGGCGCTGCTGGGGGTTGAGTTTGTCAAGGAAATCCATGTAGAGGGTTGTTTGATTCCCGTTATTCGTGATTCGTAACTCGACTTCAGGCTTACGAATCACGAATAACAAATAGAATAATTAGATGTTACAGTTCCGACGTGCAGTGCGGGCAGCGTGTTGCTTTAATCGGAATGGTGCTGAAGCAGTGCGGGCATTCCTTGGTGGTCGGTGCGACCTCCGGGGCGGAGGCGGGCTTTTTCTGCAGGCTGCTGACGCCTTTTACCATGAGGAAAATGACCAGGGCGATAATGATGAAATCAATGAGGTTGTTGATAAAATTTCCATAAGTGACCTTGGCGCTGCCAAGGGTGAATGCAAGACCGCTGAAATCGATCCCGCCGATGATCAAGCCGATTAACGGCATAACAATGTCACTCACCAGGCTCGATACAATCTTGCCAAAAGCTCCCCCGATAATAACCGCAACAGCAAGATCCATCACATTGCCGCGCATGATAAAGGCTTTGAACTCTTTTATCATAATAGACTCCTTTTCTATTAGGGTTGGCTTGTGACTCCATTGTACCGTCAGGGGAGGGCGACTGTCAACGATAGTTGGAGTCCCGCTGCCTATATGAGGGGCTACTCTGTTGTATAATCCTGCCAACAGTCCTGTCATTCATTATTCGTCCCGTTCATTTGGGCATGGGACTGGGAGGGTCGCAATGTCGTTTCGCCGATGTTTAATCATAATTTGCGGCATGATCCTGGGACTGGTATTCTTGGTCGCTTGCGGTCAGAAAGCCACGCCGGTTCCCGTTGCCACCCCAACTCCACAGCCCACTCCTTCCGCGACCCCCGTGCCGCCGCGACAGTTGACCGTCTGCCTGGGTCAGGAACCTGTCAGCTTGTACCCGGTTGACAATCCTTCCATGGCCGCGCGCAGTGTACTGGCCGCGATTTATGATGGACCGATCGATACGAATTCTTATGGATACCAGGCAGTGATTCTGCAGCGCATCCCGAGTATTAAGAACGGTGATGCCCAGCTCTTTACGAAATCCTTCTTTATTGGTGACGAGGTGGTGGACGCCAGCGATACCCCGGTCACGCTGGCTGTTGGGGTGAAAATCCACCCGGCAGGCTGCCGCGAAGACGCCTGTGCTATCGTGTACGATGGCAAATCCGAAGTTCAGATGGACCAGATGCAGGTAACCTTTAGTATGCTTCCCGGTCTCACCTGGTCGGACGGCCAACCTCTCCCTGCAGAGGATTCGGTCTACGCTTACCAGGTGGCTGCTGACCCGTCCACCTCGGGTTCCAAGTACCTGGTGGACCGCACGCAGTCATATGAGGCTGTAGACAAGACCACCGTTCAGTGGTGGGGGAAACCCGGTTTCATCGATCCCACTTATTTCATAAATTTCTGGGCTCCGCTCCCGGAGCATGCCTGGAACCAGATCGCGGCTGACCAGCTTACTGAAACCGACCTTTCAACGCGCACGCCGCTTGGCTGGGGGGCTTATGTCATTAAAGAATGGATTGCCGGCGACCACATCACCCTGACCAAGAACCCGCACTACTTCCGGGCAGGTGAGGATCTCCCCAAGTTTGACATTCTGACCTTTCGCTTCGTCGCCGATCCAGGGATTGCCATCAGCGACCTATTGGATGGCACCTGCGACGTCCTCGATCCCAGCCTCCCCCTGGATGGGCAGGCCGAGTTGTTGCGATCGATGGCAGACCAGAACCAGTTGCAGGCTTTGTTTTCCAAGGTGCCGGTGATGGAAGAACTGGCGCTCGGCATTCGACCGGCATCCTACGATAACGGCATTAATGCCGGTGTTGACCGGCCTGATTATTTCAGTGATGTGCACGTGCGCCAGGCCTTGGCATACTGCCTTGACCGCCAGCAGGTGGTGGACACGGTCCTTTCGGGCTTGAGCAGCATTCCAAATACCTACCTGCCGGAGGATCATCCCTTTTACAATCCAGACGTAACCGCTTATTCATTTAATGTGGCTGCAGCTGGTCAATTGCTGGACCAGGCTGGTTGGAAGGATATTGACAATGATCCGTCCACCCCGCGCCAGGCCTGGGGGGTACCGGGCATTCCATCCGGGACTCCTTTTGTGGTAGATTACGCAACCACCAACGCCGTGCAGCGCCAGCAGGTGAGCACAATCCTGGCAGGCTCCCTGGTTCAATGCGGGATCAAAGTCAACGTGCAATATCTCGATGCAAATACTTTATATGCACCCGGACCGGCCGGGATCTTGTTTGGCCGGAATTTTGACATGGTTGAATTTGCCATGGGCAGTACCGGGATCGAGCCCCCCTGTGACTGGTACTCCAGTTCCCAGGTTCCTGATGCTGTCAACAGCTGGGTGGGGACGAACGTCAGCGGCTACATGAATCCTGCATTTGACACAACCTGTCTTTCTTCTCAACAAACTCTTCCGGATGACCCGTTTCATGCGGCCGCCTACGCCCAGGCCCAGTCCATCTTTGCAACCGATTTGCCGGTCATCCCGCTTTACTGGCGGGTTAAAACTGCGGCGGCGCGCTCAGACCTGTGTCATTTCTCCCTTGACCCGACAGCCGCCAGCAACTTGTGGAATATCGAAGCATTTGACAGCGGCGCCGGTTGTCAACCATGAAAATCACGGTTATCACGGCATGCCTGGAACAGGGACACTTGACTTTTTGAGTTTCTTGTGTTAATCTTCCTTTAACTATTCTGGCAATTTTCAAAAAAAACCAGATCTTTATTCTTTTCAGCGAAGGAGGTGATTCTCGGGAATAACCTCGAGTTGTCTGTTTTGTTCTAACCATTCACCCTAACCTGAACAACTAATTAATATTGGAGGAGAAAGACAATGTCTCGACATCGCTTTACGTTTGTCGTT
>JBGOZL010000367.1:0-3427 GCA_041480185.1 Anaerolineae bacterium | reverse complement strand
TCTTTTTTTTTATTGATACAAAATCGGCTCGACGCGCACATTTTCCTCGCCGACTGCATCGGTGAGCAGCGCGGCAAGTTCAACGCACAGGTGGGTGGTGTCGTTGGGGAACTCGATCAAATGGCCGCGCCCTTCTTCGAAGATCTGGAAGGCAAAGCGGTCCTTGCCAGGGTACGAGATGAAAGTTCCATGCATGCGGCTGATGCGGCGGATATCGCGGTCCTGATCACCGGTGGGGCGCAGGATGACGGTCACCATCTGGGGGGCATGGTCATCCTCAAGGTTTAGCGGGAGAGTCGCTGCTGGCAGTTTTGGCGTTAAAACAACCACGGGTGGCGGGACAGGTTCCGGCTGCTCAACAACGTCCCCAGAAATGCCTCCAAGCGGGTCAGCAATATCATCCACCGGAATATCCACTTCCTGGACCACCACTGCATCCTGTGCTGCTAAAACGGGGCTGGCAGGTTTTAAGGCTTCCCAATCGGGGGGGTCTTCCGGGAGGGGCGGCTCACCATTAAACGGGGGGTGGGGGCCAGTTGCACGTTTAGGAGCTGGGACGGATTTCCCGTTATTGGCTACAGGTCCCACTGACGGGGTTACTCCGCTGCGGTGCCCGGGAGCAGGAGGAGCATTCCGGTCAGAGTTGGATGGCTGGGGCTGCAATGGAACCTGAGCCGGCTCGGTCAACTTGATCTCGGTGCGAATGTTATCCACCAAGACCTTGGAGGGGTTGGACTGGGCGTCCACCTTGCCTTCTGCCACGATCACGCCGCCCACCTCCAGGGCGAACTGATATTTCTCCCAGGTGCGCGGGAAGAGCACCAGTTCGATCACGCCGGTTAGGTCCTCGAGGGTGACCCAGGCCATCATCTTGCCGGTCTTGGTCTGGTACGGACGAATGCCGGACACCATCCCGGCAACCCGGGCCTTTTCCTCGTGTTCAGCCTCTCCCAGGTTGCTGGAAAAATGCGTGACCAGGCGGCGAATTTCATTCATGTAGGGTGCGAGCGGGTGCTCGGACATGTACATACCGATCAGATCGCGTTCCCAGCTGAGGGTCTCGCGGCGATCGGCATCCGGGACAAGCGGCAGGGTGATATTCTCAGTCACGCCAGTGGCAGTCCCAAAGAGCGACAACTGCCCAGCTTCCGCGGCACGGAAATGGGAGGAACTGACCGCCACGACACGCTCGAGGGCTTCGAGCATGGCTGAACGAGGCCCGAACTTGTCGAGCGCCCCGACCTTGACAAGGCTTTCGAGGGCGCGCTTGCCCACGGCGCGCAGGTCAACACGGGCAGACAGATCGTTAAGGTCTTTGAATGGGCCGCCCTTAAGGCGAGCCTGGACCGGCAGTTCCACCGCACCCTGGCCCACGTTCTTAATGGCTCCCAGGCCGAAGCGGATGGCGGGTTTTCCATCCTGCCCGGATGCGGTTGTCGATGCGTCCAACTCTTCGATAGCAAAGTCCCAGGTGCTGGCGTTGATATCCGGTGGGAGGACAATGACACCCATGTTACGGGCATCGTTGACATAAAGAGCCATCTTCTCGGTTTCGTGCTTGGTCACCGAAAGCAGGGCGGTCATGTATTCAACAGGGTAATGCAATTTAAGGAAGCCGGTCTGGACAGCCAACAAACCATAATCGGCAGCATGGGATTTGTTGAAGCCGTAGCGGGCAAACTCATCCCAATCGTGGTATATGGCTTCGGCGGTGGCACGCTCCATCCCTTGCTTTGCAGCTCCTTCGACAAACTTAAGGCGCTGCTTCTCAATTTCCTTGGTTTTTTTCTTGGAAATGGCGGCACGCAATTCGTCCGCTTCGGACGGCGTGAACCCGGCGAGCTCGATGGCTGCCCGCATCAACTGCTCCTGGTAAAGGGGAATGCCATAGGTCTCGCCGAATATTGGTTCCAGGGCAGGATGGCGGTACTCCACCTCCGCTTCACCATGCATGCGACTAATGTAATCCGGGATGAAGTCCATCGGACCGGGTCGATAGAGCGCAACCATGGCGACGATATTGTCCAGCGAGGTGGGTTTCATCTGCACCAGCCACTTGGTCATCCCCGACCCTTCCAACTGGAAGACACCCAGGGTGTTGCCTTCGCCGAGAAACTTGTACGTCTCCGGGTCGTCCGTGGGGATGTTATCGAGCGTGTAATGAATACCGTGACGAAGCTCGATGGATTGGCAGGCACGCGCCATGATGGTGAGCGTGGCCAGGCCAAGGAAGTCCACCTTGAGCATTTTGAGTTTTTCGAGGATGCCCATTTCGAACTGCGTAACGGTCTTGATGGGCGTCTCCTCGGAGTTATTGGTGGGGCGGTGCAAGGGCAGGTATTCTGAAAGCGGCTTGTCTGAAATGACCACACCGGCGGCGTGCGTCCCAGCGTTGCGAACGACCCCTTCCATGCGGGCGGCAGTATCGATCAACTCACGGATATGGTCAGCAGATTGGTAGAAATCCTTCAACTCCGGAAGACCCTTGAAGTCGTCGGCAATAATTTCCCGGAGCGGCATAGCCTTGGAGGGGATGCTCGGAATGACCTTGGTGACCCGATCCACTTCGGGGAGGGGAATGTCCATCACGCGGCCCACATCGCGCAGGGCGGCACGCGCACCCAGCGTGCCAAACGTAATGATCTGCGCCACCTTGTCCTGCCCGTATTTATTGACGGTGTAATCGAGCACATCCGCGCGACGGTCGTCGGGGAAGTCCAGGTCAATATCGGGCATCGAAATGCGACCGGGGTTCAGGAAGCGTTCAAAAAGCAATTCCTGCTGGAGGGGGTCCACCAACGTGATATCGAGCGAATATGCCACGATGGAACCGTTGGCCGAGCCACGGGCGTTATACCAGATGCCTTGCCTGCTGGCATACCGGCACAAGTCCCAGACGATCAGGAAGTAGGCATCGAAGCCCATTTTATGGATAATCCCCAACTCGTAGTCAAGGCGGGTGCGGACCTGCTCGCTCTCGGCGCGTTCCCCGAAACGGCGTTTCAACCCGTCCTCGCACAAAGATCGCAAGTAGGTTTCCGCAGTCTGCCCGGCTGGAACCTCAAACTGGGGCAGGCGGTAATCCTTCACGTCCAGGTTGACATTGCAGCGTTCGGCGATCAACAAGGTGTTCGAGAGGGACTCGGGCACCTCGGCAAACAGGCGGGCCATTTCGGCGGGTGAGCGCAGGTAATAGGACCCGTCCGTCATGCGCATCCGGTCAGGGTCGGAGAGCAGCGCCCCGGTCTGGATGGCAAGCAGGATATCCTGATACTTGGCGTCGTCTGGATCGATGTAATGGGAGTCGTTGGTGGCAACAAAGCGGGCGTTGTAATGCGGACCTAGGTCGAGGAGGGTGCGGTTGATCTTCTCCAACTCAGGGACGTCGTGCTGCTGGAGTTCGAAGAAGAAATTATCCCGACCGAAG
>JBGOZL010000366.1:0-3436 GCA_041480185.1 Anaerolineae bacterium | reverse complement strand
CTATACCGGTTGGACCGGGGATCACTGCGGGCAGCGGTCCCGGTCACCTTGCAATTTTCGGATATGACCCGATCAAGTATGAGATTGGGCGCGGCGCACTTGAAGCACTGGGCGTTGATTTTGAACTCGGTCCCGATGACCTGGCAGCCCGCGGAAATTTCTGCTCGCTGGATGCAAATGGATTATTATCGGACCGCCGTGCCGGGCGGATCCCGAGCGAGGTGGGATGCGAACTGGCGGAGATACTGCGAACCATCAAAATTGACGGCATCGAGTTCTTTATCGAACCGGTCAAGGAACACCGTTTCGCCTTTGTAATGCGCGCCCCAGGCCTGGGTGAAAAGCTGAGCGATACCGATCCGTTGAAAACCAGTGTGTCCCCACTGCCCATATATGCGGGTGACCCGGAGTCTGAAAAAGCGGCGGAATTTGCCAACCAGTTCATCAGGCAGGCGGGGAGGTTGCTGGCAGACAAGCAACCAGCCAACATGATCATGCTGCGCGGCTTTGCTAAATTTCCAAAAATACCTTCCTACCAGGATATGTTTGGTTTGCATGCGGCTGCTATCGCTGCAAATGGAATGTATCGCGGGGTGGCAAAACTGGTTGGGATGACCGTTCTGCCTCTGGAGGGCGTCACGATCGCGGATGAATTCTCCGCATTGGAAAAGAACTGGAACGATTTCGATTTCTTTTACCTGCATATCAAGCAAACCGATACCTGCGGTGAGAACGGTGATTTTGAAGGCAAGGTGGGAGTCATTGAGCAGGTTGACGCGTTGATGCCGCGTCTGATCGCACTCCACCCGGATGTGATCATAGTCAGTGGGGATCACTCGTCCCCGGCATTGCTTAAAGCACATTCCTGGCATCCGGTGCCGACGCTGCTGTATTCAAAAAACGTCCGCCCGGACGGCATTTCCGAATTCGGTGAACGCGCCTGCCTGCGCGGCAGCCTCGGTGCTCTCCCGGCGAAGAATATCATGCCGATCGCCCTGGCGAATGCCGGGCGCGTGGCAAAGTATGGAGCGTGATCCAAGATATGGCTGAAGATATTTTCGATCCCAATGTTTTTTCAATAACCCTGTTCGAGAAGATGAAGCTCTTCAATCCCGGGCTGGAAGACTTGGAGCTGTACGAATTTCGTTACGGGTTGAACAACCTCATTCCAGAGGGGGGGTGGGATGAGGTGAACCTCGATCCGATTGCGACCATCGAAAAACGGGTTAATGAGCGAGTGTTTTATGACAGCATCCAGATCAAACCAAAGTTGGATGAACGTATTGTTCTGGATGAAAATATCCTGCGGTTGACGCGCATGTTGATGGTGGGGCTGGTGACGGGAAAATATCCTGAAAGATGGGTCAACCAAAACTTTTATTTTGATGTGCGCGGATTTTATTTCCTGCACCGCACCACTTATTTTACCGACCATGTGCTGGCGCACTTTGGCGGAAAACCTTTCAAGCAATTCGAACAAAAGCAGAAACAATTTGAGCGCTTCCATGAGCTGGGATATAAGCACTTCCAGGCTGCCAATGCCCAGGTGGACGGGCTGTTCATGGAAAGCGTTAAAAAACTCATCACCGCTCATGGGACCCCAATCCTGCTTGCCATTGCTGGGCCGACTGCGGCGGGCAAAACTGAGATCGTCGAGCGTTTACAAGAGAGCTTTGAGAAGGGCGGGAAGAAAATTGCATCGATCGAGATGGATAACTTTTTAACTGACCGGGATGAGCGGGAAGTCAGGGGAATTTTCACCCAGGGCAAGGAAGCACTGCATTTTGGACTGTTCAAGCAAAGCCTGGAGGATATTTGCCGCGGCAGGAAAATCAGCATTCCTTGCTACGATTTTGTCTACGCCACCTCCAGTCATGACAACTCAGGTAAATTGAAGCCGGGAAGGGTTCCGATCGAGATCGAACCGGCGGATATCGTCTTTATCGAGGGCAACTTCCCATTCCTGATCAAGGAGGTCGTCCACCTGATCGGCATAAAGGTGGTCTACCTAACCGATGATCCGGTGCGCCTGAAGCGCAAATGGAAACGCGACATTGATTACCGTAAAAAGTACGAACCCACTTATTTCCGCAACCGGTTCTTCAAGGACCAGTTCATCATGGCTGAGATCGCTTATCGTCCCCAAATGGAGGTATGCGATCTCTGCGTGGATACCACTGGCGCAACGTTGTGGACAACGCCTGAAGTCGCCCGAATATTGGACAGAAATTGAAGCTGGGAATGGCGATTCCGGTTCGTGGGAAACAATCGAATGTCCCAACCCTCGCAGGGAACATAGAGGCAATCTTTTTTGACATGAACGGCACGCTGCGCAGGCGGGAACCCCATGAACCAACCCGGCAGGCGGCATATAAAAGGATACTGGAGTTGCTGGGAAAAGAAGATGAGCCCGATGAATTTTGGGAAGGATTAGCACGCCGCACACAAGCCTACAATCAATGGGCACAAGAAAACCTGCTTCAATTATCTGAGAAAGAAATCTGGACCCGCTGGCTTCTTCCTGGGTTTTCGAGTGACCGGGTCGAGCGGGTGGCCGATGAACTCATGCTCGCCTGGAAAGCTACCAGGGGGCGAACGGTTCCCCAAGCAGGGGCCGAGGCAGCGATCATCGCATTGCGCAATCGTGGTTATCGCCTGGGGGTGATCAGTAACAGCATGTCTTCCTTGGATATTCCTCACAGTCTGGATGCCTTTGGTTGGAAGGATCATTTTAAGGTTGTGATCCTGTCTGCGATGGAGAAATATCGCAAGCCTGCTCCAGAGATATTCCGTGCAGCAGCTCGGGCAATGAATGTGATGCCAGCCCAGTGTGCCCACCTTGGAAACCGGGCGTCCAAGGATGTGGTTGGTTGTAAACGCGCTGGGTTTGGACTTGGGATCATTATCGAACCGCCGGGCACGCTCCCCCCAGATCATCAGGATCAAACCTTCCCACCCGACGCGGTCATCCATTCCCTCAGCGAGCTCCTCGATCTTTTTCCATGGCGTGTTCCATTGGACAACGAGGTCTGATTAGCGCATGGTGATCCCACCAGCATTTAAATCCAGGCCGTTCCTGATGTACTGGATTGGTCACCTGATCTCAATCGCAGGGTCACAGATGCAACTGTGGGCGCTGTACTGGCATTTGCGGACCTTATCGGATCAACCCATGGTCATTAGCGGCATTGGCCTGGCACGCTTTCTGCCGGTGATCCTGCTCTCCCTGGTGGCCGGAGTGGTCGCGGACCGGTTCGACCGGCGAAAAATGGCGATTCTCACCCAGGTCGCAATGGGATTGGTTGCTTTGTTTCTTGGACTGACCACTGCATGGAGGATTGTTTCCTTATGGATAATTTTCGGTCTGGTGATCATGCAAGCGGTAGTTGTGGCGTTTGATGGGCCTGCCAGGCAAGCCCTCATTCCCTCCTTAGTG
>JBGOZL010000365.1:0-3439 GCA_041480185.1 Anaerolineae bacterium | reverse complement strand
CTTGCAAGGATGCGCTGCCTATATTTTATAATGCCCGTTTCACAGCACGAGATTGAACAAATATCCAGTAATGATGATAGCAAGCGCCACAGTTCCGACAAAAACAGCAATGAGCTGCGGCTTGAGTACGCGGCGCAGGATGATCGTTTCCGGCAGGCTCAGGCCGACCACCGACATCATGAAAGCCAACACGGTGCCAAGCGAAGCGCCTTTTTCCATCAAAGCACTGACGATGGGGATGACACCCGCTGCGTTGGAATAGAGTGGAATCCCTAGCAAAACTGCTGCAGGCACCGACCACCAAGCATGTTTCCCCATGATCCCAGCCAGCGCCGCATCCGGCACATATCCGTGAATCCCAGCCCCAACGGCGATGCCCACCACCACGTACAACCAGACCTTGCCGACGATATCCTTGACGGAGGCCCACGAACGTTCGATACGTTCCTTAATACTCAACTTTTCGATCACGCCTTTCCCCTGGCTTTGTAACTGCCAGACAAAATTCTCCACGTAGCGCTCCATCTTTAACCGTCCAATCACCACCCCCGCGATGATGGAAATAATCAGCCCCGATGCAATGTACAGCCCGGCCACCTTCCACCCAAACAGGCCGAAAAGCATTACCACGGCCACTTCGTTGATGGTCGGCGCGGCGATCAAGAAGGAAAAAGTCACCCCAAGCGGAATGCCGCTCTCGACGAATCCAATAAAGAGCGGCACTGCAGAGCATGAGCAAAATGGTGTGACAATGCCCAGCATGGCCGCCAGCACGTTGCCCACACCTTCGCGTTTACCCCCCAGCCAGGCGCGCGTCTGTTCGGCACTGAAGAACGTGCGCAGCATGGTGATCATGAAAATCATGCCTCCCAACAGAAGGAGGATTTTCGGGACATCATAGAAGAAGAAAGCCAGCGATTGCCCCAGGTGTGATTCCTGCGGCAACGACAGGAGGCTGTAGGCCAGCCAATTGGCAAACGGCTGGATGAGGTTGTAGAGAACCAGCCAAGCCACCATTGCCGCGCCGACCATGGCAATGGCTTTAAGGCTCTTGTTTTTATGGGCGAGGTGTGGGTGTTGTGAAGAGAGTGTTTGTGCCATGCGGGTTGCTTTTCAGAAGTAAGTTGTGAAGCTAAGTACATTTTTGTTAAAAGGAATGGGTGGACATTTATTTTCCCCGCTCAAAGGCGGGGAATTTATTAAAGGCATCTTTCAGGTCGATTCCAAAGCAGTCGTCAGCCAGGTGGTGACTTCGGCGGGCGAAGGAATGCGCCCTGCAGAAACCAGTTTTTCATTGATCACCAGCCCCGGCGTGGACAGGATGTTATAGGCCATAATGTCGGAGTATTCGGTTACTTTCAGGACTTCCGCTTCCAACCCCATCTGGTCTACGATCTGACGGGTAATGGATTCCAACTTTTTACAGTTGGCGCAACCGGAACCGAGAATTTTGACAGTTAGCATGGAGACCTCCAAATTTGTGAATGGAAACGATTAGCGATTGTGTTCGCCGAGAATCAAGTCGGGTATCGCTGGCACACAATGTGGACAGGCACATTGTGGTTCCTGCCTTGCCAGTTCCCCGTTGACCAAATCCACTCCTGCAATTTGTGCAGCGTTTTGCAGCAATTCCAAAATTTCTGGTTTTTCCAAATGGTAAAAAATATATTTACCATCGCGCCTTGAATCCAGTAAGCCGGCCTCACGCAGGGCCATCAATTGCTGGGAAATATAAGCCTGCCGGTAACCGAGGACCGCTTCCATGTGGCAGACGCAGGCCTCACCCGCGCCGATTGCCAGGAGAATTCCCAGGCACGGTTCAGAGCTGATGACCTGCAATAAATCGCTTACTTTTGCGATATTTGTAGATTTGTTTGTTTTTATCATATTCGCAACTCCGAATGCATTATATCTTCACATTCGATATTTTGAATATGATATTTGTCATCAATTTTGGGTGAAGTTTCTGGTAATGTGGATTACGGTTCGCTTGTCTGCTAGGTCCGCTGCCCTTTCAGGTCGTGATCGACTGAGCTGGTCACTCACGCGTTATATACATTAGGGAAGACTTGACAAGCTTGCTCTCTTCGCTCCGCTTGTAACAGCCACTTACGAACGCCTTGACAGATCGTACCCCTCTACCGTTTCGGGTCACCCGCTTGCGATAATGCGGTGTTCGCTTAGCACATCGACCCGATGCTTTTCCGGGGTATCATTCCCACAAGGAAACCCCCTGAGGGTGAATGCCGGCTCTGCGCGCAGGCGAAGCGACGAGGCGCTGGCCTTACCCCTCCATCCGTCGAGCCAGTAAATTTCAGACACATCCCCACTGCTCCAGTGGGATGTCGCCTTGATAATTATCTTGGGAAACCCTCTCGCCAAAGGTCGGGATGGCATTCAGCAGCCACAAAGGGGGAACCGGTCTTCGCCGGAAAATTTCATTCTTATTGCTTGCAGAGGAATTCGTGTGAAAAAAGATTACAAAATACTTATGCGCGCGAACCAGCAGTCTTCGCAAATGCAGCTATTACCGTGCGAATATCTTCAGGAGAGGTAAAAATGCTAGGCGCTAAACGGATTGTACCTTCCGGAAACGTCCCGATCGTTTTATGGGCTGAAGGAGCACAATGCAAGCCGACCCGGCATTTTATTCCGAACTCGTCGTCAAGGCGCAGCCAACTTCAGAGACGTTTTGACCGGCAACCTGGCAAGACACAACCGCGGTCCTTTTCTCCGGGTCGCCCGGACCATATACCGTTATTCCCGGAATATTCTTTAACCCCGACAGTAAAAGTTCATTCAACTCTACCTCACGCGCCCGGATCGATTCAACACCGATGGATTGAACCCAACGCACCCCGGCTCCCAGACCAGCAATCCCGATACTGTTAGCTGTGCCGCTTTCATACTTGTCCGGTAGCGTTTCTGGCTGTTCCTCATATTCTGACCGGCTGCCTGTACCCCCGCGGACCACCGGGTGCAACTCTGACGAATCCACTCCTTCACCGATCACCAGACCTCCGGTTCCGGTCGGTCCATACAATCCCGTATGCCCGGTAAATGCCAGCAGGTCAATTCCCATTGCTGGCAGGTCGATCGGGATGACACCCGCGGTTTGAGCGCTGTCCACCAATATTAAAGCTCCCGCCTTGTGGGCGATTGCAGCAATCTCCTTGATCGGTGAAATAGTCCCCTCGACGTTGCTGGCATGGTTAACCACAACTAAGCGAGTCCTCGGGGTGACTGCCGCCCGCCACGCCTCCAGGTCAAGGCAACCATCCGTCTTGCACTGGACTACAGTTAATTCCATTCTCTCCTTTTCAAGGGCACGCAGGGGACGCATCACTGAATTGTGCTCAATGCTGGTGGTGACAACATGATCGCCAGGTTTTAATAATCCACATATGGCCAAATTTAGGGCATGGGTGACATTCGCCGT
>JBGOZL010000364.1:0-3445 GCA_041480185.1 Anaerolineae bacterium | reverse complement strand
CGGTCATCATCAGCGCAGCCGAGGAAGCGCTGCGTGCGGTACCACAATCCTTCCGCACGGTGAGCATCTCGCTGGGCGGCACGCGCTGGCAGACCATTCGCAAGATCGTGCTGCCGCAAGCGCTGCCCGGGATAATCACCGGGGTCATCCTCGGCCTGGAGCGCGCTGCCGGGGAGACCGCGCCGATCCTGTTCACCGGGGCGGCTTTCTTCCTACCGCGACTGCCTGGTTCGCTGCTTGATGCCACCATGGCCCTGCCCTACCATTTGTTTGTCATTTCCACACAGGTCCCTGAAATGCCGATCCAGATCCAGTACGGCACGGCGTTGGTGCTGATCATTTTCGTGCTGGGCATGAACCTGATCGCAACTTTCATCCGTTCCCGCGCAAGGGCGAAAAGACAATGGTAGATAAGATTGTCATTCAAAACCTTTCATTGCAATATGCCGATGGGACCGAATCCCTGCGCGACATTAATCTAGGAATCCCTGCCAATAAAATCACTGTTCTATTCGGGCCTGCCGGGGGCGGAAAATCATCCCTGCTGCGCTGCCTCAATCGCCTGAACGACCTGACCGAAGTGCAAACCATGTCAGGCAAAATCCTGCTGGAGGATGAAAATATCCTTGATCCGGAAACAGACGTTATCGCCCTGCGCCGCCGTGTCGGGATGGTCTTTGCCCGCCCGGTCGTCCTGCCAATGTCGATCCGCCAGAATCTAACCTTTGGGTTGGAACTGGCGGGCGAGAAACACAAATCCAAATTGGAAGAAGCAGTGGAACGCAGCCTGAAACTGGCCGCCTTGTGGGACGAGGTCAAGGACCGCCTCGAAGACGCAGCCATTGCTCTCTCCGGCGGGCAGCAGCAGCGCCTGTGCCTGGCGCGCGTCCTGGCCAACCAGCCGGAAGTCATCCTGCTCGACGAACCTACTTCAGGTCTCGATCCGATTTCGACCGGCAAAGTAGAATCAGCCTTGCAGGAACTAAAGAAGAATTACACCATTATCCTGGTACCACATTCAGTGCAGCAGGCTGCCCGGACGGCGGATTATGCCGCTTTCTTCCTGCAGGGCGAACTGGTGGAGGCTGCCGAAGGCAAAGAACTTTTCACCCACCCCAAGCAGAAGCGCACTGAAGATTACGTCGAAGGAAGGTTTGGGTAAATCGTACTCCCGCAATATGTGTTCCCGTGCCAGATGACACAGGAGCACATGACAATGCAGCACATCACACTGGAAACAGCATGTCAGAAACCATCCTTATTGTAGAAGATGAACTTGCTTTACAGGAGACCCTGGTCTATAACCTCGCGAAACAGGGTTATACCTTGGAGGCTGTCGGGGACGGACGTTCAGCCCTTGAAACTGCACGCCGTATAAAGCCGGATCTCATCGTGCTCGATATCATGCTCCCCGAACTGGACGGTTTCGAAGTCACCAAGCTCTTACGCCGCGAGATGAACGTTCCCATCCTGATGCTGACCGCCCGCGACGACGAAATTGACCGTGTCGTCGGGCTGGAAATGGGTGCGGACGATTACCTGACCAAGCCCTTTTCAATGCGTGAACTGCTCGCCCGTGTTAAAGCACAGCTTCGCCGCGCCCAAATCCTCCGCGATGAGTTGGGGAAGTCTAGGAGCAGCGAAGCTGCTTCTCCAGTGGAAGCATTGGCATTCGACAATATGGTCATCAATCAGTCCCGCCGCGAGGTTTTGCTGGATGGACAGGTGCTGGCACTCAAGCCGCAGGAATATGAACTACTCCTTTTCTTCGCCCAGCACAAACGCCAGATGCTCACACGCGAGTTCATCCTGGAGCGCGTTTGGGGCTGGGACTACATCGGCGACAGCCGCACGGTGGATGTCCATGTTCGCTGGTTACGACAAAAGATCGAAACCGACCCAGCTGCACCGGTTCGCATCGTCACCGTGCGAGGCGGGGGCTACCGGTTCGAGGGATAAGGAGAAGTCTGTTACGGAGCTTAACCTTCTGCCAGATAGTTGATAGGAAGCAAAAGTCCCTGACAGCCTCACTGGGCTAAGATTATTAATATGAAAATCAATATCGAACGTTTCACCCTCGGTATTATTCTCGCTCCAATAGCTCCGATTGCTGGTCTACTCGGATTTTGGTGGGCATCTTTTGCTCTCCTTCCAGAGAAATGGATTTCTATTTGTGCATTAAGCGGTCTCGCGCTTGGAATCCTGGCGGATTTAATCATCTTAAAAAAATTGATTACCCGTGCCTACCAACTGGGCACCGTTTTCTGGCTGGCAGTCCTGTTGTTCTATTCCGTAGGGACCTTCGGATTCTTCATGGGCGTACCGCTCTTCAATGCCGCTCTGGCTGTTCCAGCCGGGTTCGTTGTCGGTGGGAAACTGGCCCGCGAAACGGTGGACAGAGTCCGACTCCGCAGCGCCACCCTGCGGACATGCATCCTGACTACAGCGCTGATGGCCCTGGTCTGCGCGACTTCGGCATTTGTTGCGTTGATGAGTCCATCCACTCCGAGCGATCTGCGCGGGATGCTCGCCCTTGGTTTCGAAGTCACTCCGGCCATGATCTGGGGACTGATCCTGGTCGGCGGGACGGGACTCCTGACTGTGAACTGGGTGCTAACCGGACTTTCAGTCCACCTGACCCATCGATTTTTAAGCAAGGCGTGATATGAGCTGGTTCTTGCCTTCTGTGGTTGTAATTTTGGTCGTGGTGCTGGGTGTGCTGGCCTGGCGTCATGCTGATTTGCACCGCAGGCTGCGGGGGTACTCCGCTGTCATCCGGAGAATTGCCGATGAGGACCAGCCGGCGGCGGATCTACCAACGGACGAACCGAGGCTGGAGGACCTCTCGAACGCGGTCAAGATGCTGGTGCTGGGGGAGCAACAGCACACCTCGGTAGTTGAGGCCGAGCGTGCCAGGCTGGCGACTGTCCTTGAGCGTATGACTGATGGAGTATTAATCGCTGACCAGGGTGGGCGTGTCCAGTTTGCCAACCCAGCGGTCGGGAGACTCTTTGAGAGTCCCGATCCAACCGGGCGCACGGTAGCGGAAGTACTCCGGCATTATCAATTGATTGAAGCCTGGCGACGCTGCCAGCAAGACCGCGAACTGCAAACCGAGTCGGTGGAAATCCCATCCCAGCGCCAGTTCCTGCAACTAGTGGTCCTCCCTGACCAGGACACGGGCGGCAGCCTACTGCTCGTTCAGGACCTGACTCGTGTCCGAAGGCTGGAGACTGTCCGGCGTGACTTCATTTCGAACCTATCCCACGAACTACGTACCCCGCTGGCCTCGCTCAAAGCTCTTACCGAAACCCTGCGCGACGGTGCCCTTGAGGACCCAAAAGCCGCAACCCGTTTCCTGGGCCGCATCGAGACCGAAGTGGACGCCCTAACACAGATGGCGTCCGAATTGCTGGAACTGACACGGATAGAATCCGGCCAGGTG
>JBGOZL010000363.1:0-3458 GCA_041480185.1 Anaerolineae bacterium | reverse complement strand
GCACACCTTCCGGGTGAAGCTGTTTACCCTCTCACCGCCCTCTTTGAGCGCGTTCGCTACGGAGATAAGCATTCCACTCGCAAAGACATCCAGGAAGCTGTCGATAGTCTCAACACCATTTTGGATTATTGTCAGGAGCAAAAATGAAATCCAGGACATATATTTACATTGCATCGTTTGTCATTGTGGTCGCATTATTGGCATTCTTCCTGCGTGGCATAGTTCAGGATTGGATCATTTTCCCGTTGGCGAAATTCTTCTGGCTGGTCAAAGGGTATTATGGAGCCTTCCCGCAGGCAGCATACTGGGTAGCAGCATTGGTCATCGCCGCTGTAATTGCCATCCTCGGTCTGCACCTGCCGAATTTGGAGAGACCACGCCCGCAGGAGAAGTGGAGACCTTTACCAGGTTCGGTTCGGGAGATGTCTTTCTGGATCCAGCGTGCCAGGGGCGGCTTTTTCCCGAAATGGCACATCGCCCACCTCTTGGGGGAACTCGCGCTGGATATCCTTGACCGGCGCGGGACACACGAGAAAAATGCACGCCTGTTGTCAGGTCCGGATTGGGATCCTCCTGCAAATGTAAAAAAATTCCTGGATGCCGCTCTAGCCACCAATTACACTGATTACCCAAAGCCAAGGCGTTTCAGTTCATCGCCACCTACGCCGTTCGATCAAGATCTGGAACCAGTTATTAAATACCTTGAGTCTCTTCTGGAGAATGAACATGACTACAATTCGTGAAGCATCCAAAGTGTGCCAGGCGGTAATTTCTGAAGTTGAAAAAGCCATTGTTGGGAAGCGGCCCGTGCTCGAAATGATAATGGCTTCCGTCCTTGCCGGTGGGCACGTCCTTTTGGAAGATTATCCCGGTCTTGGCAAGACCCTTATTGCCAAATCGTTCGCCACCGTACTGGGGTTGGATTTTAAGCGCCTGCAGTTTACCCCCGACCTGTTACCTGGGGATATCACGGGCGGATATGTTTACAACCGGGCTGAGAATCGTTTTGACCTGCGTCAGGGGCCCATCTTCGCCAACATCATCCTGGCGGATGAAATTAACCGCGCCTCTCCCAAGACCCAATCTGCGCTTTTGGAGGCCATGCAGGAGGGACAGGTCACCCTCGAGGGCGAAACGCTCCGGTTGCCGGATCCTTTTCTGGTGGTTGCCACCCAGAATCCAATCGAATACGAAGGCACTTTCCCGCTCCCTGAAGCTCAATTGGACCGTTTCATGCTCAAACTGACTGTCGGCTATCCCGATTTAGCCGAAGAGACCGAGATTTTACGTCGCCGCCACGATCGCCGGCAGGAGGACGTGCCCCTTGCGAAGGTTGCCAATGCAAAAAAGATCCTTGAGATGCGCAAGGTGGTTGAAACCGTCCATGTGCAGGATGATCTGGAAACTTATATTGCGACCATCATCCAGGAGACGCGTCACGACCGGCACGTGGCGGTCGGGTCCAGCCCACGCGGCTCATTGGCTTTTCTCAAAATGGCGCGTGCGCATGCCGTTCTCGAGGGTCGTGATTACATCCTGCCGGATGACATCAAGCGCTTTGGTGTCCCGGTTCTCAGTCATCGACTGATTCTCCAGCCTGAATACTGGCTTACCCGCCAGGTCGCAGACCGGGTCATCACCGATATTTTTGATAAAGTCCCCGTTCCGGTGTTGAAGGATGTCTGAAAGTACCGAAGAAAATAATGCTTTAGGCGGGGTCCTCGCCGCTGTCCACTGAACAACTAATTATCGACCACCCATGAACCGCACCTATTTTCTTGCCCTCCTGGTTTTCCTGCTGCTCTTTGCTGGGCTTGCCACCCTTCGCCCCTCTATTGTAGCGTTGTCCTTGCCGCTCATTTTTTACATGCTGGCGGGATTGTGGCGTCTTCCCCAGCGGGTGGAATTGCGGGCTGAACGCTCCCTGAGCGCTGAACGGATAAAGACTGGCGACGAGGTGACGGTCACCCTGAAGGTGAGCAACACAGGTCCTGCCCTGGAAGAAGTCTTGTTGGAAGATCAAGTCCCCGCTGGGTTGGAGGTGGTTTTTGGTTCAACTCGGCGCCTTTTGGCGCTCTCGGTAAATGAGTCTGTAACCTGGTCATATACTTTGCGCGGCCGGCGCGGATATTATGGGTTGAGAATAGTCAAGGCGACTGCCGGTGAATTATTGGGGCTGGTCAGGCTTGAAAAGGATCTGACCACAGATGGCCAATTATTCATCCTGCCGCCTGTTTTACGCCTGCGTCGTGTAGCCATCCAGCCGCGCCGCACACGCATCTATTCTGGCACCATCCCTGCCAGGCAGGGAGGTGCGGGAGTGGAATTCTTCGATGTGCGCCATTACCAGCCGGGCGATTCCCCCCGTTGGATTAATTGGCGTGCAACAGCCCGGCACCCACAGGATGTTTTTTCTAATGAATTTGTGCAGGAACGCGCCGCAGACGTTGGTCTCATTCTCGATGGTCGCCGAAGGACGAATGATTTTGGGGACCGCTCGATATTCGAGCATTCTGTCCTGGCAACTGCTGCCCTGGCGGACACTTTCCTAAATTCCGGGAACCGTGTGGGGCTGTTGTTCTACGGTCGACAGATTAACTGGACCGTACCGGGTTATGGAAAATTGCAGAGTGAGCGCATCTTGCATGACCTTTCCCTTTTGGAGCCTGGTGAATCGCACTCCTTTGGCGAATTATTTGTCCCCCGCCATTTATTCCCCTCTCGCTCTCAATTGGTCCTGGTCAGCCCACTCTTATCTGAAGATTATGACGTGCTGGCGACCTTACGCATGAGAGGCTACCATCTCTTGGTCGTAAGTCCGGATCCTGTATCTTTCGAAGCCGCTGGGTTGGCCGCTACTCGGACCAATCTTCAAGCAAAACGCATTATCTGGTTGCAGCGGGCTGTCTTGCTGCGCCGCCTCCGCGGGGCAGGGATTCATGTGGTTGATTGGGATACCTCCCAGCCCTTTGAAAAAACTGCCCGGAGTGAACTGGAACAGCGCTTGGTTTTACCCCGCGGAGTGCTGCGATGACAAGAGTCCTCCGGTTGATTTGTCCGCTTCTGTCGGTTGGTTTGCTCGCTTCCGGGTATTATTTGGGCGGTTTGAGCTGGTCAGTTGTGGGATTGCTTCTTTTTGGTATGTTGTGGACGATTGGTTTACTACTTCACTGGGCGTGGATTTCACCCCTCGGGTTGCTCATTGCCTATGCAGCCGGTGCCATCGGTCTTATTCTTGATTTTTCCACTATTTTTATTCTCCCATCCGCCACTTTTGCCCTCTTGGCGTGGGATGTTGCTGGTTTCCATGATCGTCTTTCCCTTGCCTCCCCCGCTGATAACGTTTTCACCCTCGAAAAACGTCATCTTCTCAGATTATTGGCTCTTGCTCTTGGTGGAGTTGGTTTTAGCGCTTTGGCTCTGTCTTTACATCTCAAGTCCCCCTTCGAATGGTTGGT
>JBGOZL010000362.1:0-3465 GCA_041480185.1 Anaerolineae bacterium | reverse complement strand
CATTGGACCGAATTTGATCACGGTGGGCACTTTCTGGCAACCGAGGACCCTGCATTACTTGCCTCGGACATTCGAACATTCTTTCGGAAACTACGGTAGCAAGGGTAATACGACAATCATAAGAATCGACTGCATTCAACTCGGTGCAAAGGCCGCCCAACATCAGTTCCAGCCTAGGTTACTAGTTGTTCTCTACAAGACACAAAATTGTAGCCGAACTGGAATAAAGCCTGAATACGCTTGATTGCTAGTCCTGGTCCAACTAGGTTAACAATGACTCTCTGTGGGAACAAAACCTTTGGGCTCTATGGTAAGAGCTCTTTTTCTTTTTCCCTGATCTGAAAATAGAATATTTTCATCCTGCGCTGTTGATTTATTCCATGTTGGCTCTTGACATTTTAGAACGAATGTTCTAAAATGTAATCAGGCAAGGGACGGCCGAAATCACCGTTCTTTGCCTCTTTTTAATGGCGCGCCATTCATTGCCATGCGCGCACTGCGGCGTTCGCGACATTATCCCCGTTCGCTCATCCCCCGCATTTTGGGGGATGGGGGCTCCCCTTTGGGGGGCAAGTCGTATACCGTCCTTGTGTCCTGCACCTTAAAAACCGAACGCCCTTCTCGCAAGGTGCTGCCGTCACCATGCCGCCACACCGTAGACTCTGATCTGCAGTGCCTCGCACTTTACCAACCGGGTGTATGGTCGTATGCATTCGTAGGGGCACGATACACTGTCCCCGTTCGCTCGTCCCCCGCCTTTTGGGGGATGGGGACATCGTGCCCGAATGAAGTGAACTACACCGTCCCCGCAAGGGGGATTGTTCCTCAATTTTTTTGAGTAACAGTATCGTACCCGCAGGGGTTGCTTGCCCCTAGCTGTGATCACCACCCCACCCCCGACTATAGGTGGCTTCAGGTTGTTTGATTTGCAAAAATCAACCTGATCGCTTCCTCGCCAGGCTCCAGGCCCAATTAACAATGAAGAAGGCCTCGATGTGAAAAAGGGTTGGGGGGGGAGGTTGTTTGTTCCTCTTTAACAAACAACCTCCCCCCGGGGGACAACCTCCGGCGTGGTTTTGTGCTTTCGTTTCAAAAAATTCCGCCAACTGTGGCTTGCGCGCTCTGGGGCCTGCGCGGGGCATATTATCCCCGTCCTTTGGGGATTTTATCCCCGTCCTTTGGGGATATTATCCCCGCATGCAGCACTTTCACCGCCTCTCCTTCTCAGGAACATTCCATCATTTTCAGCGTCTTACCGGTGTACAATCTGATTACTCAATCAAGGAGTTTCCTATGAAAACCAAATTCTTATTCCTCATTGGCGTATTGGTACTCGGTACTGCTCTGGCTGCCTGTGGTCCCTCTAACATTACCGTGCAGCCCCAGCCCCCTCAGCGCACCGTCACCGTCACCGGCACTGGTAAGGTCACCCTCACCCCCGATATCGCCTACATCACCATTGGCGTCCATTCCCAGGATGCCAGCGCCTCCGTCGCCATGACCGCCAACAACACCAGCGCCCAGGCTGTTATCGCTTCCATCAAGGCTGCTGGCGTGGCTGACAAGGATATCCAGACCACCAATTTCAGCATCTACCCGCAGCAGCAGTACGATACCAGCGGGAAGATAACCGGCATCATCTACATGGTCGACAACTCCGTCTACGTCACCGTGCGCGACCTCACCAGGCTGGGCGGTCTGCTCGACGCCAGCGTCGTCGCTGGGGCAAATGCAATAAATAGTATCTCGTTCGATGTTGCCGATAAGACCGCTGCCCTCTCCCAGGCCCGTTTGGCCGCTGTTGCAGACGCTAAAAAGCAGGCGGATGAACTGACCGGCGCTACCGGTGTCTCGCTTGGCACCGTCCAGACCATCTCCTACTACGACAGCACTCCCCCCATTACAGTCCAGTATGCTCGTGCAGCTGCCACCGCCGAATCAAGTAGTGTGCCTGTCCAGGCTGGCTCGATGCAGATCACCACCACGGTAACCATCGTTTACGAGATCAAGTAAACTCTTCTTTCCGGACCTTGAACCGGCTTCCGCTATGGAAGCCGGTTTCGCTTCTGGCGCGTTATAATCCCTTCAGGCCCTCAGGAGGAACTCATGCTGAAAGTCGGTTATATTGGTCTCGGTCTGATGGGAAAATCCATTGCCCGCAATATTCTCAAAGCCGGTTTCCCGCTCATCGTCCACAATCGTTCGCCTCTCGCCGTTGAAGAACTGGTGGCTGAGGGTGCCCGGGCTGCCTCTTCTCCCGCCGAAGTCGCCGTCCAGGTCGATGTTGTCTTCACCAATCTTCCTGACCAGCCGGATGTGGAAAAAGTGGTGCTCGGCGAAAACGGGATAGCCTCGGGTGCCCACCCCGGTCTGATCTGGGTCGATAATTCCACCATCAAACCCGCGGCCGCGCGCAGTCTGGCGGAGAAACTGGCGGGCATCGGTGTGGTTGCCCTGGATGCCCCGGTCTCTGGCGGGGACGTTGGCGCTCGCCTCGGGACGCTTGCCATCATGGTAGGCGGACCGGCAGAAGCACTGGATAAAATCATGCCCGTTCTGCAGGCGATGGGCAAAACGATCACACATGTGGGCGCGGCAGGAGCCGGGCAGGTGGCAAAGGCCGCCAACCAGATCATGGTCGCTGCGCAGATGGTGGCGATGGGCGAACTGCTGATTTTTTCGCAGAAAGCAGGCGTTGACCCTCAGAAGGTTGTGGAGGCTATTAAAGGAGGCGCGGCCCAGTGCTGGACGCTGGATGTCAAGCCCCCGCGCTTGTTCGCTGGCAACCGTGCCCCCGGCTTCAAATCCCGCATGATGGCCAAGGATCTGAATATCATCCTGGAAACAGCCCGTGAGTATGGGATTCCTCTCCCATCCGCCGCGTTGGACGCCCAGCTCTACGCAGCCATGCTCCAGAATGACATGGGTGACCTGGACAACTCGGCGGTAATCGCCATGCTCGAGTCGTTGGCGGGAGTAGAGTTAAAAACCGTATAACTTCGATGTTCGGGCTGCGTCATCAGGTTTCTAAATTTTTCTTAAGTGATCCATCTGCACGCGATCGTTTGCCCCCAGAATTTTTAGAACTTTCCAGAAGTTTGGGGGAAATGGTGAGAAAGGAAATATCCCATGAATCTCGCAAAAAAGTATTGGCCCACCATCCGTGACTATATCTTCATCCTCACCGGCACATTACTCCAGGCGGTCGCCTTGCGGCTGTTCATGGTCCCGGCTCAACTCGCCAGTGGTGGCATTAGCGGCATCTCTCAGCTAATCCATCATTTCACCGGCTGGTCGATTGGCTTGATGGTTTTCATTGGGAACATCCCCCTCTTTCTGCTCGGATGGCGCCTTCTGGGTGGACGACGCTTCGCCTTGAGGACACTTGTCGCTGTTCTGTCATACTCCTTTTTCATCGAGGCGGTCTTGTGGCTGCCGTTCTTCCCTAAAAACGGGATCACAAAT
>JBGOZL010000361.1:0-3470 GCA_041480185.1 Anaerolineae bacterium | reverse complement strand
TTCCGAGTTCGGTCTGCTCAATCGTCTTCCCTCCACCAGTTTCGAGAAATTGCGCGAAGCGCTTGAAAGCCGTTATATCGGCCTCCTTCTTCGCGGGGACGGTTTGAGAATGGTTGATCAAAAGCTGGCCGTATCTTAAATAAATTCAAATGATATCCATAGACTGCAAGATGCCAAATAATCTTTTGGAACCTGTCTTTTCACCTTTCCAGCTACAAAAAGGGTAACCCAATGACCGAACAACAATCCGCCATCTCCCAGTACCCCGATACCGTCGACGTCTACGCCCGGCTGAAGAACCTGCTCAATCAGCCAATCCGCCCGGTTCGAAGTGGGAAGATGCAGGAATATCTGGACTATTTTGACACCAAATGCGCCCGTTCGAAGGCGCTTAACGAGGAAGCCAGCAAGCTTATTCCGGGCGGGGTACAGCACAACCTGGCCTTTAACTATCCGTTTCCAATCGCCATTGAAAAGGCCGAAGGCGCCTACCTGTGGGACGTGGATGGCAATCGCTATATTGATTTTTTGCAGGCCGGCGGACCGACCGTGCTTGGAAGCAACTACGCCCCGGTGCGCGAGCGGGTTATCGAGTTACTTCAAACTTGCGGACCAGTAACCGGATTGTTCCACGAATACGAACTCAAGCTGGCCCAGCTTGTACACCGTCTAATGCCGTCGGTCGAAATGTTTCGCATGCTCGGCTCCGGGACGGAGGGCGTCATGGCTGCCATCCGGGCAGCCCGAGCATATACAAAGAAGAAAAAGATCATCAAGGTCGGCGGAGCTTACCACGGTTGGAGCGACTCGATGGTCTACGGGCTGCATATCCCCGGGGTGGGGCGCCTGGAGGCCAAGGGTATCCCGTTCGGCGCAACTGCGAACACCCAGGAGTTCTTCCCGAACTCGCTGGGGGCGCTGAGGGCCAGGCTGATCTTCAACCGCCTCCTCGGAGGTACAGCAGCGGTCATCCTCGAGCCGATAGGACCCGAAAGCGGTACCCGTCCGGTGCCTTTTGACTTTAACCGAAAAGTCCGCGAACTTTGTGACGAGTTCGGGGCGCTGTTGATCTTCGATGAGGTGGTGACCGGGTTCCGCCTCGGGATGGGAGGAGCGCAGGGCTATTTCGGGATCAAACCTGACCTGACCGTTTTCGGCAAATGCATTGCCGGTGGCTACCCGATGGCTGGCGGTGTGGGCGGACGCGCAGATGTGATCCAGTGCTTCGCAGCCGGCCTCGGAGGTGCGGGAGAGCGGGCTTATGTCGGAGGGACCCTCTCAGCCAATCCCCTCTCCTGCGTTGCGGGCTACCACGCCCTGCTCGAAATGGAACGCACCAATGCCCCGGTCCTGGCCGGCAAGGCAGGCGATCGCCTGACCCACGGTTTGCAGGCAATCATCGAAGAGTACGGCTTGCCGTTTGTGGCCTTCAACCAGGGTCCGATTGTCCACCTGGAGACTTCCGGCGTCATGCTGCTCGACCTGCACAAACCCCTTAAGCTGCTCAGGGAGCTCAAACCGCGCAGACACATGATGGAAGAGATGGGCGCGGCCTACATGGCCAACGGACTCATCACCCTGGCAGGCAGCCGCATGTATACCAGCATGGCTGACACGGATGAGATCATCGACGAGGCGTTGAGCAAATTCGCGGCTGCATTATCGAGTGTGGAAGGTCTGTAAAGCCAGGCTTACTTTATCGCAAAAGACTAAGCAGGGTTTAACCATTTGCCAGATTTAATGTCAATCACAAGTTCTTCAATGGGAAGTTCACAATAGAGGTATTTATGGAACAAAACAAGTATTGGTACAAAAAGGTGGTATTGATCACCGGGGGTTCGAGCGGGATTGGATTGGCTGCGGCAAAGCAATTGGCGGCTGCAGGCGCGCATGTCTGGCTGGCTGCGCGCCGGACTGAGCTCCTGGAGGCTGCGCTCAAAGAAGTGGAGGCTGCCCGCCGCGACCCATCCCAGCAATGCGGGATTGTTTCCGTCGACGTCTCGGACCCGGGCCAGGTCGGACGGGTTGTCGAGAAAGTAATAAAATCTGCCGGTGCACCGGACGTGGTTATTAACTCGGCAGGTATTACTCAGCCAGGGTACATCCAGGATCTCTCGCGTGAAGTTTTCGAACGGTTGATGCAGGTCAACTATTTAGGGACGGTATATGTGACCACTGCGGTCCTGCCTGCCATGTTGGCGCGCGGCTCCGGTCATATTATCAATATTTCTTCGATGGCAGGATACCTGGGGGTGTTTGGATATAGTGCTTATGGTGCGTCGAAATTTGCCGTGACCGGTTTCTCGGAAGTCCTGCGGGCAGAGATGAAACCGCATTGCATTCGTGTCTCGGTGGCCTTCCCGCCTGATACTGACACGCCGCAACTGGCGTATGAGGAGCCGTTCAAACCTGCCGAGACGAGGGCCCTCTCAGGAAATACCAAAGCTCTCTCTGCTGATAAGGTGGCTCATTCCATCCTGCATCAGGCTGAGAAAGGTCACTTCATGATCTTCCCCGGTACTGACTCGCGACTTTTCTACATCCTGACCAGTAAATTACCCAAAAGCCTTGTCTTCACCATCCTGGATATGATGGCAGGCGCGGGAAAGAAAAACAAAAAGACATAACCCTCACCGGTCTTTTGCTGAAATGCGGGGGGATTTAATGATCCAAAAAAGGATTAGATCGTTCCAAGAGAAGGACACTATTCCGACAAATGGGAGATTGTGTATGGATATCTTTGAGAAATGCTTTAATTACACCACGGCAAGAGAGGCCATCGCGGGGGGATATTATCCTTATTTCATCCCGTTGACCGAAAACGAGGGTACTGAAGCTGTTTTTCGCGGGCACCGCCTTATCATGTGCGGGTCGAACAACTATCTCGGTTTGACGACCCATCCCAAAGTCCGGCAGGCTGCGCTGGACGCCATTCAGCGCTACGGGACATCCTGTACCGGTTCCCGTTTCCTTAACGGGACCATCGAACTGCACGAACAACTTGAGCGTGAAATGGCTGAATGGGTGGGGAAAGAAGCCGCCCTCGTTTTCTCAACTGGAATGCAAACCAACCTGGGTACCATCAGTGCTCTCGTCAGCCGTGAAGACGTTGTGTTTCTCGACAAACAGGATCACGCCTCCATCGTGGATGGTGCCAAGCTTAGTTGGGGTAAGACGGTCCGCTTTCGCCACAACGATTTGGCCGACCTGGAGCGCGTTTTACGAGCTGCGGGGGAAGCCGGCAAACTGGTGGTGGTGGATGGGCTATACAGCATGGAAGGAGATATTGCCCCTCTTCCTGGGATCATCCCACTCTGCAAGAAATACGGTGCCCGTCTGATGGTAGACGATGCCCACGCTACAGGCGTTCTCGGCGGCGGACGCGGCACTGCCGCGCATTTTAATTTGACCGATGATGTGGATCTCATCATGTCCACCTTCAGCAAATCCTTCGCCTCACTCGGCGGCTT
>JBGOZL010000360.1:0-3480 GCA_041480185.1 Anaerolineae bacterium | reverse complement strand
GCTGTTGAGATAATCCTGTAGCCATGGTTGCGTCGATAATGGCCGGCGCGGCAACCGCTGTCACCAGGGATGCCATTAGGTTAAAAAAGATGCGGAAACTTGTCAGGGTGGTACGTTCGTCGTAATCAGGGGTAAGTTCGGGCAGCAGGGAGGAAAATGGAACCCCGCACAATGTCTCGAATGTATCACTGATCATGAAAGCTAGCGTGACTGTCGCGGCCAGGGCGATTTGGTTATGCCAGGGTGGTGCCCACCACAACAGGAGGAAACTCGCCCCAAAAGGGATAGCGAAAAAGAGGAGGAAAGGTCGACGTCGCCCCCACCGGCTCCGCATTCGATCGGTCAATACGCCCACCAGCGGATCGTTGATTGCATCCCAGATGATGCCCACCAATGCGGCGAAAGATGCCAGGCGGGCGTCCAGCCCCACCACATCTGTCAGGAAAATGGCGTAGAAGATCTGTCGCAGAGTTCCATAACTGGCTTCACTCCAATCACCGGTCCCATAAACCAGCTTGACCCATAATGATAGGACTGCATTTTTTGGATTGCTGATTTTGAAGCTCATTGATGCTCCTCGAAATTAATGCTGACATACCCTTAACACCACTTTTACCAGATTTCCTCGAGTTGGACAGGATTGTTAAGGATATAATCTCCTCGATGACCGATTCCTCAAAATCTTCCCTTGCCGGAAAACTTAAGTCAATGGGAGTAAAAATTGGCACGGCAGAACTCCATCCTCAGGTGCCAAAATCTAAAAAGGAGGCTGCCATCCAATCTGTTGTGGATGGTCATTTCGTTTTCACCCGGCAGGGGAAAACTTTCGTCGCCGAACAGACCTATTCATCTGATTACCGTCATGGTCTGACTCCCTTGCGTATATCCGTTCCCCTGATGACTATCGCACAATGGGCACACGATGTGCGCCTTGCTGATCTACCACTCGAGTCTTTCGCTTTCCTGGATATTGAGACTTCTGGTCTGGCGGGTGGGACGGGTACATATGCTTTTCTTGTGGGTGTCGGGCGGTTCGAAGGGGATACATTCCACCTGGTCCAATACTTCATGCGCGACCCATCGGAGGAATCCGCGATGCTCGAAGGGCTGATGGATTTCTTGGCTCCCAATGCTGCGCTCGTTACCTTCAACGGAAAAGCATTTGACGCGCCTTTGTTGGTAACGCGTTACCTGCTCCACGACCTTCCTGTGCCCTTCAAAGATTTCGCACATCTAGATTTGCTTCCCCTCGCCCGACGTCTCTGGCGTGACCGTCTGCCCAGCCGTGCATTGAAATACCTAGAAGAGAACGTCCTTGCTGCGCCGCGTACTGTCGATGAAGTACCTGGGTATGAAATCCCTTATCTCTACTTTGACTATTTGCGTACCGGTGATGCCGCCCCCCTGAAAGGTGTGTTCTACCACAACGCCATGGATATCGTCGCACTCGCAGCGTTGATGAACCACATGGCATCCATCCTTCATGCACCGTTTGATGGACAGGTTCAGCACGGCCAGGATTTCATTGCCTTGGGGAAACTGTTTGAAGACCTGGAACGCCGGGAGGAGGCAGCCCGTCTTTATGAACGCGGCTTGGAGGTGGGTGTGGGCGAAATGGATTTTGGCTCGGCAGTTCAAAGGCTCTCCGCTTTACAACGCCGGCGCGGTGACCTTGAATCTGCCGTGTCGCTATGGCAAAAAGCCGCTGCTGAGGGACATGTTTATGCTCATATTGAACTTGCAAAATACTACGAGCACCATCTTCGCGATTATCCAGAAGCATTGAATTGGACTCAAAAAGCTGAGAGGCTTGTCAGTTCGCTTGACATCCCGCGCTATGAATATCGTCATTGGATGGAAGAATTGGATCATCGGAAAAAACGGTTGCGTGAAAAGTCACGAAAGTAATCCACTCAAAGTACATCGGAATGACTATTATTGGCCATGATTATGATTTTGTCTTGACAAACGAATCGGGGGTTGCTACAATTGAAATTCATTTTCAATAAAAATAGGATATTAAATGCCAGGGACTGATGGAAATTGGTTCGAAATATTGCATAAGAATGGGTGTCGATTAACTGCACCTCGACGGGCTGTAGTGGAGACACTGGTTGGAAGCGTGCATGCCCTCACGCCGGTCGAAGTTTATAACAAGACCCGTAAAGGCTACCCAGGTCTGGGTTTGGTCAGCGTTTATCGAACTCTCGAAAAACTCGAGAAACTTGGTTTGGTACAACGAGTTCACCTTACCAAGGGATGCCAGGGTTTCGTCAAAGCAGGGGATGGCCATCAGCACCTTATGATCTGCACTAATTGCGGCAAAGCAGTTTTATTCGAGGGCGATCAGCTTGATCCATTATTTAATATTGTTGCTAAAAACACAGGTTTTCAGATTGAGAGCCATTGGCTTCAGGTCTTTGGACTCTGTAAAGCCTGTCAATCTGAAGCTTAGGAGGAAGATTACGTGTATTTGTTGTATAGCTGTCCCTATGACCGCTGCTGCCGGGTTATCTCTGGATAAAAAACCAAGGAGTAATGCCCAGGAACCGGGACGTATATCCAAACGAGCCCGACCATTCGTGGTTTTAGCGGTGATCATGAATCTCCTTTTGATTGTCAGACCCGGTTTTATCCCCACGCGGTATTTCCAACTTGGGTTATAAAATCAATCAGGTTCTCACAAAGAGGAATATTATTACATCTTTTTAATCGCGGAATTCCTAATTCATTGGGCGATAATAATGAAATCTTTACAATTATTCGTACTCCATTGTGTATTGGCAGTGTCTTTTGTATTATCTGCTTGCCAACCTGCCAATCCTATTTCCGGTTTACCGATTGTTATGGCCACCGAGACTTTCCTTGGGGATATTGCACAGAACGTGGCCGGCAGCCGGATCACTATCGAGACACTGCTCCCGGTTACGGTTGATCCCCACGAGTACCAACCCAAGCCACAGGATGTCACCAGGCTCGCCCAGGCTCGGGTGCTGATTATCAACGGCCTGGGCTATGAATCCTGGCTGCAAAAGATGCTCGATAGCCTCGGTGGTCAACGCCAGATAATAGTGGCAACAAATGGTGTGATACCTGACCCGGATCCATCAGGCGTACATCCCCAGGGCGATCCCCATATGTGGATGAATCCGGTCGATACAATTAACTATGTCATCCAGATTCGGGATGGTCTTATCTTGGCGGATCCAGCCGGAAAAGATGTCTATACCCGGAATGCGGATGCCTACATAACTACACTCCGGGGTCTCGACCAATGGGTGAAAGACCAGGTAAATCAACTCCCGGTCGAACAACGCCTTCTGGTTACAAATCATGATGCGCTCGGTTATTTTGCCAACGCATATAATTTCAAAATCGTCGGCGCGGTAATTCCGAGTGTTACCACGGATGCTTCTCCGTCCGCACGGCAACTTGCCAGCTTGATCGGTACGATCAAGAGCAGTGGCGCCAGGGCGATAT
>JBGOZL010000359.1:0-3486 GCA_041480185.1 Anaerolineae bacterium | reverse complement strand
GTCCTGATCGAGGAAGCAGGGCATTATCTCCACCCTGATCTGGTGAAGTTCTGCACCGAAATGGGTGCACCAGGGTATTAAGTCTGTCAACATAACTTTTCAATAGCTCTTAGTATATTAACTATATCCGTTGCCCTAAGCCGGTACTCTGCTGAATGAGTTTGCAGATACCGGCTTGGTGCTTTTTAAGTAAATTTATAAAGGAGAACAACATGAAACCCAAAGATGGTCCGTTACTTAATCCGAAAATTGCGATGGCTTGAATGGAACATAAGAAAATACAAGATGATTATTTGCGGGAGTCGAACTAAGCTGCAATCAAGCCAGAATCCATAATTATTTTCTAAATAATTCTATTGACCCGAACATACTGTACCCCTCCAGGGGCATCTTTATTTTCGGGTCATTTTCCAAGTCTATTGATATAGTTAGGGAATGACCCAATGAATATCTCTTTCCTCGATTCAACGATAACCGATCTTACATAATTTCTAACGACCCAGGAAGCTGCTGAGAAATTTGTTTCCCTTGTAAATTCAATTCCTTCGATGGTCAGAAACAAGACCATTGAAAGGTTTCGTTTTGTACGCGCTTGTTTACAAAGAAATTCGCGCAGGATTATCTTAAAAAATCCAAGAGCTTGAGTAAGAATTCCCCACATAATTAAGTTATCGAAAATCCGCTTGTTTTTTTTAACAGGCGGATTTTAGTTTGGGATATATATTAGTAATTATTTTTCGCGGTCCAAAACAGATTCTTGAGTCATGCAATTAAAATGGGTATTCTGCTATATCAAAGTGTCAACTCAACTGTGACGGACTTGCACACCCGTATACAGGTGTGCCCCCGTGGGGATTCGAACCCAATTATTTATGAAGAGCGGAGGCGTGTAAGACTTCTTAGGATTGGGGCATCTCCGCGTTGCCCTTACTCCAATAAAAGACTGTCCCCCAAAAAAGCATTCTGAATTGGAAAGGAAGGAGCTTGCTGTCTGAGGACCCTGACAGCCTGTTTGGCGTGCTCCAGATCCCAAAAATCAGCTGCCTTGCGGCCCCACTCTTCCAGGTGGGCTAATATGATGCGATGAGGTTTAAGAGCCAGGCAAAAACGGCAGAAATGCTCTAGTAAGGGCGGGGGGGACTGGTGTGCTGCTCTTCTCCCAAACCACAGGTGGGCAAATAACACATCCACCGGACCGAGGTCTGGTATGGCAGGCAGGTGGTACCTACGGGTATCCCCAGGAAACAACCAGCGTTTGTTCCCCTGTTCAACCAGGTAGCCTGTAGCAGGAACTCCCCGCCTCCCTGTCGGATAATCGGGAGCAGCTTCCCAGTGCAGGCCATCGAATGAGGTGATACGAAGCCCGCTTATTTCCATGGGTTGCATCAGTTGCGGAACCAGGATTTGCCTGGTAGGTAATCCAATCTCCCCCTGCACCAATTGGAACATAGCCTCAGGAACGACCCACTGGATGGGCAGGTGGCGCAAGGCTCGCAGGAGCCCAGAATCCATGTGATCCTTGTGACGATGGGTAAGGAGAACGAAATCAAGATCCTTTAGATCCCGGGCAACATCCATCCTTGGCGCTTGGGGGATACGACTCTGCAAAGCAAGCGGATCCATTGCCCAGCGGACGCCCTGCGTGCAGAACAGGTAGTTGGCGGAATAAATCAACCAGGCCCGGTCATCCGAGCCTGGGGATTTCCATTCTGCGATAAGCTTATCCCAGAGGGACGGGTAACGGGCGACCATTTCATCCCGCCGCCGGTTGATCAGAATCTGCCTTTCAGTGTATTGATCCATGATTGTATTTTAGGCGGATAAAAGCTTCGACATCGCTGAGTGGGCGGTCGAATGGTCCCAGTTTTTCCATTTTCAGGCTGGTGACTGCTGCTGCCCAGATGCCAGCCTCGTGGGCAGGCTTTGAAAGGCGCATGGCAACGTAGGCTCCGATACAGGTATCGCCTCGCCCACTGCGGCCATCCATTTGTGCCGGGTAAAAACCCATTTCGTAGCTCTTGCCATCAGCAAGGATAAGCAGACCATCCTTATGGGTGAGAACAATTTCCTTCGGCCCCATACGGGCATAGATTTCAGCTGCCTTGTAAATATCAGCTTCGCCAGTGAGATATTCGGCTTCGACGGCATCACTCTTCAACACGTCCAGGCAGGCCAGGGTGGCCTGCATCTCCGTCCAGGGTGCGTAGACCAGACTTTTCCCCTGCAGGACGCGCACAAATCCCTGCATATCTGCAGCCAGGAAGACCTTTTTGTCATTCAGCACCCGGATCACATCCAGGCCCACTTCACCGCGCAGGCTGGAGGAGATCACGGCAGTTTTCATATCAAGGTTTTCCACTTCATGGACGGTGATCGCACCCGCTACGCCATTGACAGATAGATTGCGAATATCCGGATTGGAAGTGGGGTATTCGAGGCACATTTCCGTGGACTGCGAGGTATAAGTTGGGAAGCAATCGATACCGGCCGCAGAAAACTTTGCCACTACACGTTCATCTTCTTTTGCCAGGCGGGTCACCACGGCAACATTCAGTCCGAGACGCGCGGCGACGTGCGCTGCATAATTCATCCCGCCGCCATCAATATATTTTGTTCCGGCCGGGGAGATGATTGTATCCTTCGTGTAATTGCCGATGCAGACGACATCATAGAGTTGGGAGGAATTCATAATATCGCATCCGATTATGTAATATTAGAAGATGAACCTTGAAAACACCAAATAGAGTGCTGCTGCCAATAGAGCCGTGGCAGGGATGGTCAACAACCAGGCTGTGGCAATCTCCCGGGCAACACCCCAGCGGACTTTCTTTACCCGTTCTGCGGCACCAACACCCATAATGGCCGAGCTTACAACCTGGGTGGTGCTTACCGGGCCGCCCACCAGGGAGGCACTTAAAATAACCGCTGCCGACGCCAGTTGAGCAGTAAATCCATCAACCGGCCGGATTTTAAAGATCTTCCCCCCCAGTGTTTTTATTAATCTATTTCCGCCGATGGCAGTACCAAGCGCAATCATCGTTGCACATAGAATGATGACCCAGGTGGGGACGGCAAAAACCTGCAAATAGCCTCCGGTGACCAGCGCCAGGGTGATGATACCCATGGTTTTTTGGGCATCGTTGGTGCCGTGGCTAAGCGCAAGAGCCAGGGCGGTAAAGATTTGGCCGCGTTTGAACACCTGATTTACTCCCGGGCTGGCTTTCCAACAAAATAACGTGATGAGACGGAGAAGGAGATAACCAATGGCAAAACCAATAAGGGGTGACGCAAACAAGGCGATCAATATTTTCTCGATGCCAGAAAGTTGAATGGCTTGCCAGCCAGCGTCGATGACACAGGCCCACCTTTGGAGCGATACCCTGGTTGAGCCGCTGCCTTTGTTTTATGGCATGCTATCTTGATCGAGGGAGAAAATCCCAAGAAGTTTTTCGGGCTGGCGAGAATAAGTCTCCAGCGCTTCATGGC
>JBGOZL010000358.1:0-3489 GCA_041480185.1 Anaerolineae bacterium | reverse complement strand
ATCAAACTCTCCGTAATAAAATCACCCTTACGGGTGTAAGCTACGGAATAGAACGACAGGCTTACTTCCTATCACATTTCAGTTGTTAAGGTCCGGTATTCAAAGCGGGCTGGATTTTACCCGCAAGACCCACTACAATCAGGTTTGAGAGAGGCGAAATCGCCGATGTTTTTAAATTTACATCGGCTCGTCAGACTGCAAAACCTGCTGCTTTGTGTCTCTGACGTGAGACGTTGCTGTGTTGTCAACGATCTGTCCATGTGGACGAGATCTGCGTAGGGGTCAATGTGCTTGCCTATTATACGCATTCGAACTAAGTTGTCAAGGAATTTGCACCCCCAATTTGCATTTTTTTATGGTCACGACATTTCCTGCCGCCCGGATAATGCGCGTAGAAGGGTATTTTGGTCTGCATATTCCAGGTCGCCGCCCACCGGCAGGCCGCGTGCCAGCCTGGTCACCAGCACCCCCAAAGCCTGGAGACGCGGGTGCAGATACTGTGCGGTAGCCTCCCCCTCCATGGATGGGTTGGTCGCCAAAATCACTTCCTGCACCCCTCCACGCTGGATGCGCTCAAGTAAGGGCTTGATCTTCAAGTCATCCGGTCCGATGCCCTCGATGGGCGAAAGAACACCCTGTAAGACGTGGTACTTGCCTTTGTATGCACCCACGCGCTCCAGGGCCACCACGTCCAGCGGTTCTTCCACCACACAGATCATCGCCGGGTCGCGCTGGCCGCTTGCGCAGATCTCACAGCGGTCCCGCCCGGCGGAGGTGATATTAAAACATTCCTGACAAAATGCAATTTTATTCTTGAAGTCAACCAATGCTTCAGCCAGTTGACCTGAAACATCCGGTGAGGCGCGCAGGAGAAAGAACGCCAGCCGGGAGGCGGTCTTTGGGCCGATCCCGGGGAGTCGTTCGAGGGCAATGACAAGGTTTTGAATAGGTTCAGGTAGCATGTCAATTCCAAAGGAGACGCCGCCTGGCGCTCTCCCACCATTATTTTAATGAGGCAATCCACTCGACAGCGGACCCATGACCTGTTCCTGGAGTTCACGGGACTTATCAAGTGCCAGGTTGACCGCAGTCAGAATCATGTCCGCCAGCATTTCCGCTTCCACCTCTTTGAGCAGTGCCGGATCGATATCTACTAATCGGCATTTTTGATCGCCGGTCATGGTGACTTTGACCGCCCCACCGCCAGCAGTTGCTGTGACGGTTTCCTGCACCAGGCGTTCCTGTGCTTCAGCCATCTGCTGTTGCAGGCGCTGGAGTTGCTGCATCATTCCGGATTGCCCCCCGCCACCTGCGGGACGATTAAATCCTTTAGCCATAACTACTCCTGAATATCCACGATCTCGCCGCCCTTCTTCAGAGCTGCGGCCACCATGCCATCCGCTTTGACATTCGCCGGAGGTGCCTGTTTGGCATTTGAAACCACGCATTTTATGGAGAAGTCCCCTCCACACACCTTTGCTATCGCCTTGCGAGTAATTTCTATTTGCTCCGTTGTATCCATTTTTGACCGAACCAGGTCGTTTGCAAACCCAATTACCAAGGCACCATTTTTAATTTCCAGTGGCTTGCAGGAATTCAGCAAGGCAGCCAGCGATGGACTCTGGGGTTTTACTAACGCACTGATCTGTTTCCAAGCCTTCGCCACTTGATCAAGAGTGATATTACCGGAATCATCCTTGAGCTTTTCAGCTTCCCCCGTCTGATAAAGTGTGGGACTGCCAGAATCTTTTACAGTCTTTTGAACGTCTTTTGAAATCCTGCTAACCGGTTTCTCTGCCTTCGGTTCAAACGGTGGTGTCCCCGCTGGACGTGTCCCGCCTTGCGCGGGTGTTGTGGACAAGTTTATCACCTCTGCCAGCGCCAACTCCAGGGGCAGGGATGGCTGCCAACCGCCGCGAAGGTCGACCGCTGCATTGTTAAATAATTTGATCATACCCAAAACTTCCGCCGTGGAAAAAGCTCCAGCTTGCCTCTCGGCATGGGCTCGCGGTTCGGATACGAGGTCCACCTGGGAAGCGTTGCCCATTTGGATGAGCAGCAGCGCTCGCAGATAGTCCACCAACTGACGCGCCAGCAAGCGCGGGTCCGTGCCGGAATCAAGGGCTATATGAATAGCATCCATCCCGGCGGCTGGTTCATGGTTCAGTATCGCGCTGATCAGATTAATCACGGTCTGGCTGGTGGCAGTGCCAAGGACGGTCTGGGTTAGCCCAAGCGTGATTTCTTGTCCGGTGGAAGCCATTTGGTCCAGCAGGGAAATGGCGTCACGCATTCCTCCCGCAGATTGGCGGGCGATGAGCATTAGCGCCTCTGGCTCGGCCGCGAGTTTTTCGTTGTTCACAATATTTTGCAACTGCGTCACTATGCCGTCCAATGGGAGACGCCGGAACTCATAACGCTGGCAGCGGGAGAGGATTGTCGCTGGGATTTTGTGCATCTCGGTGGTAGCCAGGATGAAGATGGCATGGGCAGGTGGCTCCTCCAGAGTTTTTAGCAAGGCATTAAAAGCTGCAGTTGAGAGCATGTGGACTTCGTCAATAATATAAACTTTATAGGCCCCCTGGTTTGGGGAGAAATTGATTTTATCGCGCAAATCCCGGACATCTTCAACAGACGTATTAGAGGCGGCGTCGATCTCAATGAGGTCAAGGAAGCGGTTCTCATTTACTGCGACACAGTGAACGCACTCATTGCATGGGCGGGCTGCTGGATCTTCGTTCAGGCAGTTGACAGCTTTCGCCAGCAGCCGGGCAGCTGTGGTCTTTCCGGTGCCGCGCGGTCCCGCGAAAAGGTATGCGTGAACCACCCGGTTACCAACCACTGCATTGCGCAAGGTCTGGACGATGTGCTGCTGTCCGACAATTTCGTCCCATTTCTGGGGACGCCATTTATTATAGAGAGCCTGGGTCATGAGCAATATCCATCATTCGGTCATGGTATTCGATAAAAAGCACGTGCAATGTTTTGTGTGTCGTAGAGGGCAACCAGTTCTCCTGATTTCCACACCGGAGCAAAGAGCCCCCAAAAGAGATCAGACGCGGTGTTGGTTCCCGCTCCGGAATGGATCTGCACCATGCCATCGGGGTAAAGAGTCAATTGCGGAAATGTGTAAGTGCTGCCCTGGCCATCTTTAAGAGTCCAACCGGATAAAAAGATTGCCGAGTCACCTTTATTCTGGAGGGAGACGGATTCACTGGCCAGTGCCCCTGCCCCGCTGACGCTGACGATGTCTGCATTTACGCTCCCAGCAGGGATGGTGGGGATCATCTCATTGGTGCTGCAGTCAGTTTTGTGAGTTGCTCGGTCATAAAAGAACAGGACTGTCCCTGATACCAGAACCGAAACCAGGGCATTCAGCAGAAGGTAGAGAACCACGCGACGATGGGACATCGTATGCGTATGATAGCACAAAAATGCTGAACCCCCGCCTTAAACCTTCTGCCCCAGGGATGCATATTAGAATCTTAT
>JBGOZL010000357.1:0-3513 GCA_041480185.1 Anaerolineae bacterium | reverse complement strand
CTGGGTCTCATTTTGGCTGCATTTTTAGGACTGCGTCGAAAATCGCCTGCTCCACTGCCGATCCAGCCTTCTTCCACTGAATTTGTCCCACCGACTGCAACCATCACGGATGCTGCACCTGCCTTCCCGTTGCTGATCTGGTGGGCAATATCCAGCCTGATCGCCTTTTCTTTCGCAGGCGAGAAAATGCCCTGGTTAACCGTTCACATTACGCTGCCAATGATCCTGTTAACCGGTTGGGGAATGGGGCAAATTATCGAGCGACTGGACTGGGTTAAGTTTAGGGAACGAGGTGGATGGGCAACATTATTGCTTGTGATATTCTTCATTGGATTCTCGAGGGTTTTGATCATGGGGTTGGGAGCAAATCCACCCTTCCAGGGAAAGGAATTAGGGCAATTATCTGCAACCGGGATGTTCTTATTCTCAGTGGCTTTCACCATTATCAGTGCAGCTTCCCTCGCTTGGTACTTAAAGTACTGTCAAACCCGTGATGCACTGCGATTGACAACCCTGGTGTTTTTTGGCTTGCTGGCCGTTCTGACCGTACGCACCGCAGTCCGAGCTGCATATATCCACCCAAATGACGCCACTGAATACCTGGTCTATGCCCACGGAGCCACTGGGATTAAAGACATTATGGCACAGATCGATACAATATCCAGCCGGACAGCGGGCAGGAAGACCCTAACCGTTGAGTACGATAGCAGTTCGCCTGATAGCGGTGTGGCCTGGCCATTCACCTGGTATTTGCGTCATTACCCCATCAAGGTAGCTTTCGACAAGCCGGGATCAGATTTACGCGGGGCGCCGGTCGTTATCGTTGACCAGAAAAACTTTGATACTATCAAATCATTCGTGGGCACAGATTACTACCAGATAAACTATATCCGGATGGTATGGCCCAACCAGGATTATTTCAACCTGACGTGGGATCGCGTTATGGGCGTACTCACCAGCCCAGCCTTGCGATCGGCAGTTTGGCAAATCTGGTTTAACCGAGATTATTCGCAGTACGCTGAAGCTACCAATGAAACCGGATTTACAGTCCCTGATTGGAGCCCAAGCGACAAAATGCAGTTACTCATCCGGAAAGATGTGGCAGCAGAAATTTGGAATTACGGCATAATTCAATCGACGACCATCCAGGCGGATCCATACGTGCAAGGAAAGCTCGTCATTTCCGCGGATCTTACATTCGGAACGAATGGCACTTCTGATGGCCAATTCAATGCGCCACACGGGATCGCCATAGCTCCAGACGGGACATTGTTCGTGGCGGATACCAATAATAACAGGATTGAACATTTTTCCGCCACCGGGCAATTCTTAAATTCCTGGGGATCATTTTCAGATATTACCGTAGGAGATGCTCCTCTTGGAACCTTTAATCAACCGTGGGCGGTTACGGTTTCACCTGATGGGAAATTCGTTTACGTTGCTGACACGTGGAACCATCGCATTCAGAAATTTACGTTCAGCGGAACACCCGTCAAAATGTGGGGCAATCCTCTCTATGATCCTACCACTACTGACCCATTTGGTATATGGGGGCCGCGTGGAATTGCAGTGGATGCTCAGGGTCGCGTTTATGTTGCAGATACGGGCAATAAGCGTATCCTTGTCTTCGACTCGGATGGGAATTTCATCCAACAGATTGGCAGTGAAGGACTTTCCATCGGACAATTTGAGGAACCAGTAGGCCTTGCCTTCGACCCAAGAGGATACCTGTACATAAATGATACCTGGAACCAGCGAGTCCAAGCCTTTGCACCAAACGCAGACGGTTCAACCTATTCACCTCTCCTTCAATGGGACATTGCCGGTTGGTACGGGGAATCGTTGGACAACAAGCCGTATATTGCATCGGACAGTCAAGGCCAAATTTTTGTTACAGACCCGGAGGGTTATAGAGTTCTTGAATTTTCCACTAATGGCGGGTTTATACGTACCTGGGGAGATTTTGGTAAAGGCGCAGAGAATTTCGGATTAGCAACCGGGGTTGCCGTGGACCCGGATGGACATGTTTGGGTATGTGATGGAGCAAACGACCGGGTAATGCGCTTCACCATGCCCTAAGAAGACCGAATGTCATTTGGGGTTGCTTATTTATAGCACATGGCAAAAATTTACAAAATGTTATAATCTCTTCGCTAAATACATCAAAGGGAGAAATATTCGCATGAAACTGCATGAATACCAGTCCAAACAGATCTTTGCCAAATATGGCATCCCGATCCCAAAGGGACGGGTAGCGGCTACCGCAACCGAGGCGAAACAGATCGCTGAAGAGTTAGGGAGCCGTGTTGTTGTTAAATCCCAGGTGCTTGTAGGTGGACGCGGTAAAGCAGGGGGCATCCGGCTTGCCAAGACAGCCAAGGAAGCAGAAGAGGTAGCGACTCAAATTCTAGGGATGGAAATCAAAGGGCTGCCGGTGCGTAAAGTACTGGTAGACCAGGCGGCGAATATCGACCAGGAAATCTACCTGGGAATAACCAATGATCGTGCAGCGAGACGCCCGGTTTTCATGGCGTCTGCTGCGGGAGGCGTGGAAATAGAAGAAGTCGCCCGTACCAATCCGGAGAAAATCATCAAAGTCCACATTGATCCACTTCTTGGACTGCGCGATTACCAGGCAAGGGATATCGCAATTGGTATTGACCTGCCCAAGGAATACTGGAAGCTGTTTGGAGATATTTGCCGAGGTCTCTGGCGTGCTTATATAGATTGTGATGCCACCCTGGCAGAGATCAACCCACTTGTCATCCTAAAGGAAAAATCCTTGCTGGCATTGGATGGCAAAATGCTGCTGGACGATAATGCCCTCTTCCGGCATCCAGATCTGGCCGAAATGCGGGATGTTGACGAGGAAGCCGCAGCTGAAACAGAAGCTCGAAAGTATGGGCTCTCCTTTATAAAACTGGATGGCAACATTGGCTGCATGGTTAATGGCGCAGGTTTGGCGATGACTACCATGGACATCGTCAAATTATTTGGGGGCGAGCCTGCCAATTTTTTGGACATCGGCGGAGGTGCGGGCGCAGACAAAGTGGCAGCGGCGATGCGCATCATCCTCTCCGACAAGAATGTCAAAGCCATTTTGTTCAATGTTTTCGGAGGGATTACCCGTTGCGATGAAGTTGCCAGAGGAATTCTCGCCGCTTTGAATGAAGTTAAACCGACCATTCCGATGGTTGTACGTTTGGTGGGTACAAATGCCGAAGAAGGCCGCAAACTTCTGGCAGATGCCCATATGATAACCGCCGAAACCCTCGCCGATGCAGCCAAGAAATCAGTAGCAGCGGCAAAGGCTTAGGAGGTCAAAATGAGCATATTAGTAGATAAAAATACTCGACTTTTGGTGCAGGGGATTACCGGCAATGAGGGCCTTTTTCACACGCAGCAAATGCTGGCATATGGTACCAAGGTAGTTGCAGGAACCCGCCCTGGAAAGGGCGGCGAATGGGTTTTAGATGGCAAGGTACCTGTCTTCGACTCCTGCAAAGCCGCAAT
>JBGOZL010000356.1:0-3518 GCA_041480185.1 Anaerolineae bacterium | reverse complement strand
TATTCCACCATGGTGGTGGAAACTGCCATCCATGACCGGCCTATCGTCAGCATGACCATTGACACACCCGGCGGTTGGAACATGAAGGGTGTCTATTCCCCACCCCTGACTTCCATTGGTGATTGGCCCACGCACAAGCGTTTCCGCCAGTCCGGAGCAGGTCGGGTTGCTGAAACCCCCTTACAGGTACGCGAATTGGTTGACTTTTACCTTCAGAATCCGACTGCCGATAGCGAAGAGCGTCATAAATTTATCCTGGACGAATGTACTTTTACCGACGGAAGTGCTGGAGTGCGGACGGGAGATTACATCCTGTCCTTGCTCGAGGAGAAGAAATGAATTTCCTGATTGCCGGGTTGGGTTCTATCTGTCGCCGTCACTTGTGCTGGTTATCCAGTGCCATGCTATCGCTTCAAGCCTTCATTGGGATGCTCGATCCGAGTCTGCCGGTGGAAGAATCCGCCAAGCTCAAACTGCGTTTCTTAGGCGGTGTAACTGGCAGCACGCAATTGAACTATAATCAGCGTCCGCCTGCCCACCCCCCAGAAATTGTAGATTCGGAAATCACCGGTCGGTGGATTTCCTTGATACCAGGTGTTCCATGACAAAGCCCGAAATCCTTGCAATCATCCCAGCTCGCGGCGGTTCGAAGGGCATCCCGCGTAAGAACATCCGTGCCTTTGCCGGGCATCCGCTGGTCGCGTTCAGCATAGCGGCAGCTTTGCAGTCTGAGATGGTAACGCGTGTGATCGTTTCAACAGACGACAATGAAATTGCCGAAATTTCACGTTTATACGGCGCAGAGACCCCCTTCCTGCGACCCGCTGACCTGGCTGGCGACGGCACCACTGACCTTCCTGTTTTTCAGCATGCTCTTAAGTGGTTGGAGGAAAATGAACACTACAAGCCGGATATCGTTTTGCACCTCCATGCCACCACCCCGGTACGCCCACTAGATTGTTTGGATCAGGCCATCCTCCTGCTGATCGATAGAATGCAAGCAGATTGTGTGCGCAGTGTGGTTGAGACGGGGCAGAACCCTTACAAGATGTGGCGAATTGACACGATCAACGGCCAAATGGTCCCGCTTTTAACCATCCAAGGGATTGCTGAGCCATATAATACTCCCCGCCAAAGCCTCCCACCAGTCTACTGGCAGACCGGACACATAAACGCCATCCGTCCAGCAACCATCCGGAGGGGATCGATGACCGGAAAGGTTATTCTGCCCATTATTATTCCTTTGCTCTATTTGGTGGATATTGACACCCCCGCTGATTGGGAGTATTCCGAGTGGCTGGTCACTCAGGGCATTGCGGGGATGATCTGGCCGCAGGAGAAAAAATGACAAAACCCGAAGTGCTTGCCATAATCCCTGCACGTGGAGGTTCGAAAGGCATTCCACGCAAGAATATCCGCTTATTTGCAGGGTATCCGCTGATCGCTTACAGCATCGCGGCAGGACTTCAAAGCGATACGGTCACACGCGTGTTGGTGACAACAGACGATGATGAGATTGCGGAAATTGCTCGCTCCTTCGGCGCTGAGACTCCCTTCCTCCGTCCGGCTGAACTGGCCGAGGACAATTCGCTGGACCTGTCCGTTTTCCAGCATGCCTTGACCTGGCTGGTCGGGAACGAGGGCTATCATCCTGAAATCATCGTCCACCTGCGCCCCACCACTCCCATCCGCCCGCCGGACCTGGTGGACAGGACTGTTCACATGCTGCTTACTCACCCTAAGGCAGATTCGGTGCGCGGCCTCACCCCGGCGCGACAAAACCCTTACAAGATGTGGCTGATGGATAGCCAGGATATGCCCATCCTCCCCTTGGTGTCGGCTCCCGGCATCGTCGAATCTTTTAACTCTCCCCGTCAGAGTTTGCCACGCGCATATGCTCATACCGGCTTGATCGACGCCATGCGCCCGGCGACCATCCTCGAAATGAAGTCAATGTCCGGCGGGACCATCCTCCCCATCCTTTTTGGCCCGGCGTATGATGCTGACCTGGACAGCCCTGATGACTGGAGACGGTCAGAGCAGCTCATCATGCGGGGTGGACCGAAAATGATTTGGCCTGGACAGCCGCACAGATCCATCCCTGCCAAGGTTAAACTGCTCATCCTGGATTTCGATGGGGTCATAACTGACAATCGCGTCTGGGTGGATGATTCCGGGCGCGAGCTGGTGGCTGCCAATCGAAGCGATAGCCTCGGCATCAATATGCTGCGCCAGGCCGGGGTGGAGACACTGGTCATATCTAAGGAGACCAACCCGGTCGTGGCAGCCCGCTGCCGAAAGATGGACATCGCCTGCATCCAGGGAGAAGATGATAAACAAACTGCCGTTCGGAAGGTCATGACAGAACGCACTATCGACCCCGCCCATGTCGTCTACCTCGGCAACGATGTCAACGACCTGCCCTGCTTCCCGCTGGTCGGTTGGGCTGTGGCGGTGGCAGATGCCTTTCCTGAAGTCGCCCGCAAGGCGGATTATATTTTGAGCAAGCCGGGAGGTCATGCCGCGGTGCGCGAATTGTGTGACCTAATCTTGGCTGAAGGTCGCGTCTAAATTGCATTTGTCTCTCCAAAAACCGGCATCCAAATTGACCTTGGAGGTAGAAAATGACAGAAATAAAGATTGGAAATAGATTGGTAGGAGATGGGCATCCCTGCTACGTGATTGCAGAGATTGGCATTAATCATAATGGCGACATCGAGACCGCCAGGAAATTGATCGATGTAGCTGCAGCCTCGGGTTGCGATGCAGTCAAGTTCCAGAAACGCACGATCGAAGTGGTTTACCCCGCCGAGGAACTTGCCCGCCCGCGCGAGAGTCCTTTTGGAACCACCAACGGCGATCTCAAATATGGATTGGAATTCGGGCAGGAGGAATACCGGGAAATCGATCGGTATTGCAAGGAAAGAAAAATAACCTGGTTTGCTTCCTGCTGGGATGAAGCCTCGGTAGACTTTATTGCCCAATTTAAAGTTCCTTGTTTCAAAATCGCCTCGGCCTCGCTGACAGACGATAATCTCCTGTGCCATACACGTGCAAAAGGACGCCCGATCCTCCTATCCACGGGAATGAGCACCCTGGACCAAATCGACCACGCAGTTGATTTGCTGGGGAAGAAAGACCTGGTCGTCCTGCATACCACCAGTACTTACCCGGCTTTTTATGAAGAGTTGAATTTACGTGTAATCCCTGTTCTACGGCAGCGCTATGGCTTACCGATCGGATATTCCGGGCATGAGACCGGTCTTTCCACGACAATCGCTTCAGTGGCGATGGGCGCATGTGTGGTGGAACGACATATAACCATCGACCGATCCATGTGGGGCTCAGACCAGGCTGCCTCGGTCGAGTCGCAAGGTTTTATGCGCCTGGTCCGCGATATCCGCCTGGTAGAAACAGCCATGGGAGATGGCGTGAAACGCGTGATCGAGCGGGAAGTACCGATCATGAAAAAGCTCCGTCGTGTGGACAACAATGGGAGTGAAAAATAAATGGTTTTT
>JBGOZL010000355.1:0-3518 GCA_041480185.1 Anaerolineae bacterium | reverse complement strand
GGATTACACACGCGCGGAAATTGCAGCTATGGTAAAGCGGGAGAAGATCGTCCATCTTGACGATTTGCTGATACGCCGCACCCTGCTGGCGTACCTGGGCCAACTCACCCGCCCTATGGTGGAGCAATTAGGAGACTGGCTCGGCAATGAGCTGGAATGGTCTGGTCAGCAGAAAAAACAGGAGGTTGAGCGGGCCGTCAGAATTCTGGCGGAAAACCACGGGGTCCGGTTGTGATCTGGCTATGAATGCGATCGATATTCGCTTCTTTTTTTGATGATAAAATACCTTCCCTATGGCTGACACTCCGCTTTACCATGTCACCTTTCTACGCCACGGCGAATCGGTCGGCAACCTGGAAAACCGCTTCCAGGGTCATGCCGATTTTCCTCTTACCGATACCGGACGCGCCCAGGTGCGCGCCTTGACCGAACGCTGGCAGGCGGAAGGTCGCAGTTTTGAACGGGCGGTTTCCAGCCCCCTATTGAGGGCACGAGAGACCGCGGAGATCATTTGCACGGCATTAAGCGTGCCCCTTGAACTGGACACGAATTGGAAGGAAATCGACAACGGGCTACTGGCGGGCTTGAGTGAAGAGGAAGCTGCTCAATCTGTCCCTCGTCCCGTCGTTTTCACTCCTTACACCCACACCGGCAGAACCGGTGAAAGCCGCTGGGAAGTGTATCTGCGTGCCGGGCGGAATCTTCAGAAACTGGTGGACTATCCCCCGGGACGTATGCTTGTAGTGGCGCATGGCGGTATCCTGAATATGGCGCTTTATGCCATCCTTGGCATCCCGGCTCAAATTGCACATTCCGGGGCACGCTTCACGTTCCACAACACAACCTTCGCAACCCTATCCTATGAGCCAGAACATCACATCTGGCGTTTGCTGGAATTCGACAACCGTCCGCATTGGAAAGAAGATTGATTTGAAAAAAGCGAATTTTTTGATTTTCGGTGCGGGAGCCATCGGGACATATGTTGGCGGGTCTTTGGCGATAATGGGTAACCGGGTGGTATTCGTCGAACAACCTAGCGCGGTAAAAGAGCTACGTGCCCGCGGCTTACGGCTTGATTTGAACTACAGCCGGAATTCAGCCTTCCATATCCAGGATTCATCGGTGATCTTCGCAGAATCCCTTGATGAAGCCCTCAAGTCAGGACCATTCGAACTTGGCATTTATGCGCTGAAATCTTTTGATACCGAGGCAGCCCTTGACGGAATCAAACCCCTCTCGGTCAAAATACCGCCCATCCTATGCCTCTCCAACGGTGTGGAAAACGAACCATCCATCGCAGCCATTATTGGCGCTGCCAAAGTCATCGGCGGGATAGTGACATCGTCCATTGGACGCCGTGCAGTGGGTGATATTGTCCTTGAACGAATGAGGGGCGTGGGTGTGGAAGACAGGCACCCGCTCTCCTTGTTCGCGGTAGAAGCTCTCAATGTGGCAGGATTGAACGCCCATCTTTTCAGGCGTGCTCCAGACATGAAGTGGTCCAAGATGTTATCCAACTTGCCTGCAAACGCCACTTCCGCCATTTTGAACATGACCGCAGGGGAGATCTTCGCACATCCACGCCTATTCCAACTGGAAATGCGAATGCTGCGCGAGGCGCTGAACGTGATGCGAGCCCAACACATCCACGTGGTGAACCTTCCTCGGGTACCCGTTCACGCACTGGCGATTGGAACACACCTGCCGGATTTCGTTGCCCGTCCCTTGATGCTTAAAGCAGTCGGGGGAGGGAGGGGCGGTAAAATGCCATCCTTCCACATAGACCTTTATTCAGGCCGGAGCAGATCCGAAGTGGACTGGCTGAATGGAGCGATTGTCCGTTATGGGGAGAAGGTGGGCGTGCCAGTGCCAGTCAACAAAGTGTTGACCGAAGCTCTCCAGGCGCTTACCAAAGGCGAAATCCCCCTGGAAACGTATGCCCTTCAACCGGAAAAACTCCTTGCTCTCTTTTCTTAATTTCTCAAAGTCTCTTATGCACAAAGTGGTTAAAACTTATGAACAATAAAATCCAACCAGTAACCCCACGCGATACCGTCGAAGTCCACCTTCCAGGGGGACGAATCCTAAGTGGACCGCGTTCTTCAACTGCCGGGGACTTTTTACTGGCAGACGCAGCACCCGGAAGTGCACCTTTGGTAGCTGCCATTGTCAACGGTGACCTGCGCGAGTTGACCTATCCCATAAAAATGGACGCCAGTCTTGCCCCCATCACCATGGCAGACGCTGACGGGGCGCGGGTGTACCGCCGCTCACTAACCTTCCTGCTGGAAACCGCTTTCGTTGCTCTATTCCCGAAAGCTGTCCTCATCATTGATCATTCCATTTCGTCAGGTGGCTACTATTGCCACGTGGCTGGTCGACCGGTTCTGGAAAACTCCGAACTTAAACGGCTGGAAACGGAAATGAAGCGGCTGGTGGATGCCAATATACCCTTCCTGCGCCGGGAAATCCCAGTTGCAGAGGCCATCGCCTATTTCGAAAAGGAAAATTATCCGGATAAAGTCAGCCTGCTCCGGCACCGGCGCAAGCCTTACGTGACACTCTACAGTATCGGAGAGCACCTTGACTACCATCACGGTTACATGGTGCCCACCACCGGTTATCTTAAATGGTTCGCTCTGAACCCAGCCAACAGTGGTTTCACCTTACGCTACCCGCGCCGGCGCGCTCCCACCACCATCGCTCCCAACGAAGACTATCCGAAGCTGATGGCCACCTTCCATCAATATGGGGAATGGCTGGAACGCTTGGGGATCGACAATGTGGGAGCCTTGAATGACGCCATTGAAAGAGGCCGCAGCCGCGAGATCATCCTCGTGTCGGAAGCACTGCACGAACAACACATCACTGACATCGCCCACCAGATTGGCCATCGCCGCAGGGAAGCGCGTATCGTGCTCATCTCCGGGCCTTCGTCTTCCGGAAAAACCACCTTCTCGCGGCGACTCGCCATCCAACTTCTGGCGCTGGGTCTTTCACCATTTGCCCTCGAACTCGATAGTTTTTTCGTTGATCGTGAGAAGACTCCTCTCGACGCAAAAGGCCAATTCAACTTCGAGGCGTTGGAAGCCCTCGATCTCAGTAAACTTGGCGACCATCTCGCCCGCCTCATCGCAGGTGAGACGGTGACACTGCCGCGTTACGACTTCAAAACCGGCCGGCAGATGACTGGCGATGCGGTGTGCCTGACTTCCGACCAGATCATCATCCTGGAAGGCATCCACGGTTTGGATCCCCGCCTGCTCCCCGAGTCCTTATCTGGTCGGGCTTTCCGCATCTATGGCGCTGCGCTGACTCAGCTCAACCTCGACCGCCACAACCGCGTATCCACCGCCGATACGCGTCTCATCCGGCGCATCGTACGGGATGCCCGCGAACGTGGTTACACGGCCCAACAGACAATTTCCCGCTGGGAATCAGTGCGGCGGGGCGAGGAACTGTACATCTTCCCCTACCAGGAGAACGCTGACGTTATGTTCAACTCGGCGTTGGTTTAT
>JBGOZL010000354.1:0-3537 GCA_041480185.1 Anaerolineae bacterium | reverse complement strand
GGCTCGGTGAGCGAAGGCACGATCCGTTCGGCTCATGATATCCTGCAAGGCGCCCAAACTTTTAAAAAAAGGCAATAAAACCGCTTCGAATTAAGAATTTTTGCCTATGTCTATGCCATTCTGTTACACAAAAAGGATGTTTCAGCGTTGTTTTCACTGGTTGATTATCAGGGTTGCCAACTACTGCATTCGCCTGTATAATCCGCCTATCTTATCCGCCGGAGTTTCTCAACCATATGGAACAAAATGACGCCCCACTCGGGCAGGGGGTTGCGCCCGAGGGCAATCTTCCCGCCGAAGAACCCAGTAACAATAATACCAACATGGAAACCCTCCTCGACCAGGAGGGCATGTCCCTGGATTTCCCCCAACCCGGGGAGATCCGTACCGGAGTAATCGCCAGCATCAGCCAGGCGCAAATCCTGGTCAGTGTTGGCGCCAAATCGGAAGGCGTGATCACCGGTCGCGAACTCGAAGCCATCCCGGCTGAAGAGCGCGCCGCCCTCCAGGTTGGCCAGGAAATCCTGGTCTACGTGTTGTCCGCTGAAGATTCCAGCGGGAACGTGGTCCTTTCCTACACCCGAGCCCAGGAACAAAAAGGCTGGGGCGATGTTGAGAAAATGCTTGAAGAAGGCGGCTCTTACGAGGGCAAGGTGGACGGCTTCAACAAGGGCGGTATTATCGTCCCCGTGTTTGGTTTACGCGGCTTCGTACCCGCCTCGCAGTTGGGCATTTCCCGCCGCATGGCTGTCACCGGCGATACCCCCGATGCGCGCTATGCCAAAATGATCGGTGAGCCGATCACCGTTCGCGTCATCGAAGTGGATCGCAAGCGCCGCCGCCTGATCCTTTCCGAGCGTGCCGCTTCCACCGAGACCCGCCAGTCCATCAAAGAGCGCGTCATCGAATCGCTGAAAGAAGGCGAGGTATACACCGGCAAAGTCACCAGTCTGGCTGATTTCGGCGCGTTCGTCAACGTCAACGGAGCCGACGGCCTGGTGCATCTGTCCGAGATTTCCTGGGAACGTGTCCAGCATCCCTCCGAGGTGCTTGAGGTGGGTCAGGAAGTGCAGGTCAAGATCATCAATATTGACCGCGAAAAGAAGCGCATCGGCCTGTCCATCCGCGCCTTGCAGAACGACCCCTGGCAGAGCAAAGTTGAAAAATTCAAGGTCGGCCAACTGGTTGAGGGTGTCATCACCCGCTTGACCAAGTTTGGTGCCTTTGCCCGCCTGGAAGGTGATCTGGAAGGCCTGATCCATATCTCCGAGATTAGCGAAAACCGTATCGAGCACCCCAAGGAAGCCGGCCTGCACGATGGCAGTGTCGTCACGCTGCGCATCATCCGCATCGACCCCGATCAGCGCCGTATCGGCTTGAGCCTGCGCAAGGTGGACTCTGGTGCATACAAGGACCTCGACCTGAAGCAGCTTGACCTCGAGGGCGTTAACCTGGAACTGGTGGACAATGAACCCGACCAGAAACAGGTCGACCTGGAAATTGCGGATAAAGAACCCGATCCACTACCTGTTGACCTCGAAAGTCCCTCCCCCGCGCCGGTAGACGAGAAGCCTGCCAGCGATGAGGAGCCCCCCAAAGACGAAGAAGGCCCCAAAGACGAGGAAGCCCCAAAGGTCGAAGAGGCCCCCAAAGACGAGGAAGCCCCAAAGGTCAAGAAAGCCCCTAAGGTTGAGAAGGCCCCTAAGGTCGAGGAACCCCCCAAAGACGAGGAAGCCCCCAAAGAATAGGAAAGAGAAACCCGGTTTCTTCAATGAACCGGGTTTTTGAATTATTATGCTGCCACTCATCGTAGATGCCCACGAAGATATTGCCTGGAACATCCTGAACTTCGGGCGGGATTATACCCGTGCCGTTTCCGAAACGCGCCGGATCGAACACGAGAGCGGATCTGCAGCCCCTGAAAATAACGGCGAGACCCTCCTGGGCTGGCCCGATTACCAGCGCGGGCGCGTGGCGGTGGTCTTCAGCACCCTGTTCGTCACCCCCCTCCGCCGTAAGACCGGAGAGTGGGAAAACCAGGTGTATGCGGATTTCGACCAGGCCCACCACATGTATCGCACCCAGCTGGATGCATACCACAAGCTGGCTGACGACCATTCCGACCAATTCCGTATCATCGCTTCACTTTCAGACCTGGAAGCTGTCCTGACCCATTGGGCCGATTCCAAGGTTGAGAGCCATCCAGTCGGCCTGGTCCCATTGATGGAAGGCGCTGAAGGGGTCCGCACCCCGTCAGAATTGGACGAGTGGTGGGAGTGGGGTGTGCGGATCATTGGTCCGGCCTGGGCTGGCACGCGCTATTGTGGTGGTACGCATGACCCGGGTCCGCTCACCGAAGACGGGCGTCTTCTGCTCAAGGCAATGGCAGGCGTCGGGTTCACGCTAGACCTCAGTCACATGGACGTGCTTTCCGCCCGCCAGGCTCTTGACCTGTATTCGGGACCCATAATTGTCAGCCACGCCAACGCTGCCGCGCTCATCCCCGGCTATGACGGGAACCGACTCCTGCAGGACAACGTCATCCGCAATGTCCTCGAACGGGATGGGATCATTGGCGTGGTGCCGTTCTGCAAGTTTCTCGCCTTTGGGTGGAAGTTTGGCGACCCGCGTGACAGCATCACGCTGGAAACGCTGGCTGCCCACATTGACTATATCTGTCAGATGGCAGGAGATGCCCGGCATGTGGGCCTTGGCAGTGATTTCGATGGAGGCCTGGGGCTTTCTGCAGTCCCTGCCGGGGTGGATACAATTGCCGACCTGCAAAAACTAGGCACGGTCCTGGCAGCGAAGGGGTATAATGACGAACAAGTCGCGGCGGTTTTGGGTAAAAACTGGCTGCGCCATCTCCAAACCACCTTGACATGACAACTGTTCATAACCCTTCTCCCTCCCCCGATACATCTCCAGTAGGAATCCCCTCGCGCATGCGCGTGCGCTTTGGGTTGCTGGTGTCATTAATCGGCCTTATTACTTTTCTGGTAGGCGCCCGCCCATCCCTCTTTGGACTGGACCGCAGTCCGGTGGTAGGGTTCGTGCAGATCTCGGTCTTTTTGGTGGGTCTGGCAATTATTTGCATTGGCGGCTATATCGGCCTGATGGCATTTTGGAGGAACGGCGAGCGCACCATCGCTGCTGAAATCGGCTCACGAATGGTTGCTACCGGATACGTGGTAGCTGTCTTCTCGGGGATGGCAGATGTGTTTGGTTTTGGTACGCAGGTTCCCCCAATGATCCCGGTTTTTGGACCCTTGCAGGCAACCGGGGTGCAAATTGGAGAATTTCTGATTGCAATAGGGTTCTTACTTTTGATTCCATTTTACAGGCGGAAGAAAACGGAAGGTAATTGAGTACTACCCCCATATGAGATTTAAAAAAACTTGTCCAATGGAGGACACCCATTTGTAAAAAAAAAACCACCCGATTAGGTGGTTTTTTTAGCTCTGTGCCCCCGTGGGGATTCGAACCCCAGTTTTAGCCTTGAAAGGGCCACGTCCTGGTCCACTAGACGATGGGGGC
>JBGOZL010000353.1:0-3559 GCA_041480185.1 Anaerolineae bacterium | reverse complement strand
CTTTTCCTGCTTCTAATCTTACTCGGTCTTATCGTGCTTTTCGTGACCCGTCCATTTTTTAAACGGCGACGCATAAATGCGGCTGAGAGCAACCGGGAAATTTCGTCCCTGATAGCCGAACGTGAACGACTGTTAGCAGCACTGCAGGAATTGGATTTCGACCAATCTCTCGGTAAAATACCTGCTGAAGATTACCCCGCCCAACGTGCATTGTTGCTCCAGAAAGGTGCAGAAGTGCTGCGCAAGTTGGATACGCTTACTGAGGGCGCAAACATAACAGGGAGAATTGGTGAGGGTTATGTCAGTGCATCCAAACCAGTTACAATCCTCACTGATGACGACCTTGAAGATATGTTATCAAAACGCCGAAATACCCGGAAAGATAAGACTGCCGGTTTTTGTCCGAAGTGTGGTAAACCTGTTTTACAATCGGATGTATTCTGCCCGGCATGTGGTAATACGTTGAAATCATAACACTGTCATTCAACACTCGGCTCATCCCCCCACCAGGGACATTTTTTGGATGGCTATTTAGAAATCGAAAAGGATCTTTCATGAAATTCCGCTTGAGCATTCTTGTCATTCTTCTCTCCCTCTCCATGGCTGCTTGTAGCCTGGCCGAGGATATAACCCCGCCCCCCAACTACATAGCTCCGACTTCCCAACCGACGACCGCTCCAACCGTCCCGGTCACCCAGACACCGATCCCTCCTTCACCCACTGCAACGTCAATCCCGACCTCCACTATAGTTACCACAAATCCTGGAACTGCTTCAGTTACAACAAATTCCTCCACTCAGTCAGCAGAGGTCAGTCCAACTACTCAATCCGGGGTTGGATCAACTCCTACGGCGACGAGCGCAACCACACCCTTGGCGGAAGTCAGCCCAACAGCTCAGCCAAGCAAGGCGATCATCAATGGAACGGTGACTGTGGCGTCCGGCGGAGCCTTACCGGATGGCACTATTGCGACCCTGTTGGTTTATGACACAAGCGCCGGAAAGGTAACCCAAACGCTGACAACTCCCATTTTGCCAGATGGAAAATTTGAATTTTCCAATGTCCCTGCCGATACCAACACCGTCTTCCTGGCGACTGTGGATTACAGCGGTGTTACATATAATTCCGCCCCAGTAAATTTCGGTGGGACAGTCTCCACGTTTGATTTGCCCATCACTGTCTACGAAACCAGCACCGACCTAAATGTTCTCACCATCACCCAGGCTCACCTGCAGTTTGATTTTTCGACCGCCGGAACGGTACAGGTAATGGTGCTTTATGTGATCAGTAATCCTGGCAGCAATGCCATCACCGTTACCAGCGACGGGACGAGCGTGCCCTTTATTGAGATCCCTGCAGGCGCTCAAAGTGCTAATTTCCAATTGGCACAGAGCAGTTCGCCTCTATTGAGTGCAGCCAACGGGTTTGCGCTATTACCGGGCGCCAATTTGCAGTATGGGATTATTGCGACCTTTAATCTTCCGTACACAAACAAGCTGGTATTTTCCCAGCCATTCAGCCTACCGGTCTCTTCAGCGACAATAATTGTACCGGAGGGAGTCAAAGTTATCAGTGACCAATTGACCGACACCGGGACGCAAGGTTCAACCGGCACAACCTATCATTTATACTCAGGCAGCAGCCTGGCATCAGGCAGTACATTGACCTTAACGGTTTCCGGCATGCCAGGGGATAAGACAACCACCGGGTTCGTGCTGGACCAGCACACATGGCTGCTGATCGGAGTGGGTGCGTTAGGAGTGGTACTGATTGGCCTTGGAATCTTCCTCTTCCTGCGCGACCGCAGACTCAAGAAGTTGGAAGATGAATTAGGCGACGAGGAAGAAGAAAGCGAAGAGGATGCATTGGGAGAGGACCGCGAAGGCATTATGGATGCCATTATCACGCTGGATGACCAATATAAATCCGGAGATATTTCACAAGAAGCCTACGAAAAGCGCCGGGGCGAATTGAAAGATCGGCTCAAAAACCTGGGTTAATGTTCTGTGAGGTGTTCATCTGTGGTTTCAAGCGAGACACGATTGAGCGTGCGGATTATTCGATAAAACTGCATGATAACCGTCAAAAAGCTTGTTAAACGTTTTGGATTAAAAACCGTCCTGCGCGGGCTTGATTTTGAAGTTCAGGAAGGGGAATTTGTAGCCTTGCTCGGTCCAAATGGTGCTGGCAAGACCACCTTCCTGCGCATCCTGGCTTCCCTTTCACGACCTTCTTTTGGTGATGTTCGAGTTGCAGGTTACCGCCTTCCGTCAGAGGCGGCAGCAGTGCGCCGCAACCTAGGAGTAGTTTCCCACCTGCCGCTGCTTTATGGAGACCTGACTGCAGAAGAAAACTTGCGATTCTATGGAAAGATGTATGGGGTGTTTAAACTGCGCAATCGGATCGATGAAATCCTCGATTTGGTGGGATTGACCTCCCGCCGGCGCGACCTGGTGAGGACTTTTTCACGCGGCATGCAGCAGCGTCTCGCCATAGGACGGGCGATCCTGCCTGACCCGGGAGTGTTGCTCTTCGACGAGCCACACACCGGTCTCGACCAGGATGCCTGCGATATGCTCGACCGTCTCCTGCTTGAGGTGGCCAGTGAGGGCCGGACGGTAGTTATGACCTCGCATGACCTGGCACGCGTGGAAGACCTAGCGTCACGCTTTGACGTGCTGTCACGGGGGATTATCTCAGCTTCTATAAAACGAAATGAAATGGGTAAAAATAACCTGCTGGATTTTTACCGCAAGGCATTGGTGGGAACAACATGAGCAATATCCAACAGATCGCAGGACAAAAAACAACGTCCAGATTTTTTGGAGCCGTCGGTGCAATTATCTGGAAAGATCTGGCGGCGGAACTGCGCTCGAGGGAACTTCTATCTGCCATGCTGGTTTTTGCCTTACTGGTCATTTTGATCTTTAATTTCGCCCTTGAACTCGATCCAGGAACGCGTCGGGTAGCCACTCCGGGAATTTTGTGGGCAACCTTTGCCTTTGCAGGAACACTGGGTTTGAACCGCTCTATGGCGGTCGAAAAAGATCGCGGGTGCCTCGATGGTCTCTTGCTTGCCCCGGTAGACCGCTCTGCCATCTATTTTGGCAAAACAATCAGCAACCTGGCTTTTATGCTCATCGTCGAAGCTGTGGTCTTGCCCGTATACAGCGTGTTGTACAACACGAACCTGTTCAATCCCGGATTAATCGTCGTCATCCTGCTCGGTTCGATTGGATACGTTGCCGTGGGAACCTTGCTATCCAGTATGGCAGTCCAGACCCGAACCCGGGATGTGCTGCTGCCGATCCTGTTATTTCCTGTAGTTATACCCATCCTGATCGCGGCAGTCAAAGCCAGCAGTGGTTTCCTGCAAGGCTTGGCATTGGCAGAAGTAATGCCATATATTAACCTGCTTATTGTATATGACGTGATCTTTATTGCTGCCGCTTACATGGTATTCGATTATGTGGTCGAAGAATAGAATGAGCAACCTCGGGCCCACTCTATTGGAGAAAAAATGAAACCTCAACCGATCGCTTTAAAAGTGCTGAACGTT
>JBGOZL010000352.1:0-3560 GCA_041480185.1 Anaerolineae bacterium | reverse complement strand
TGAAAGGCAGCGAAATCAAATCCGTTCGCGCTGGTCAGATCAGCCTTGCCGAAGCCTATGTCCGCGTGGACGATACCCACGGAGCTTTCCTTATGGAAGCGCATATCGCTCCTTATATACAAGCCAACCGCTACAATCATGACCCCAAACGTGCCCGCCGTCTCTTGCTCCATAAAAAAGAGATTCGCGAACTATGGGATGCAGTGCGTCAAAAGGGGGTGACGATTGTGCCAATTCGTGTCTATCTTAAGGATGGCCGCGCCAAGCTCGAAATCGCGATTGCCAGGGGGAAGAAATTGCATGATAAACGGGAGGCCATCGCTAGGCGGGATGCTGAACGCGAATTGGATCGTGAATCGCGAACCTGAATACTTTCCACCCATCGTAAACTTAAATTATCTGTTCGTTATTCTTGAGCAGCCTCAAGGGTACTTATGTTTTATATGCACGGATAAAGACATCTACCATATCCGGATCGAAATAGATTCCCCTGTTTTGGCTGATCTCTTCGATGGCATCTTTGGCCAACATACTGACATGATAAGGACGATTCGTTGTCATGGCATCGAATGCATCCACAATGGCCAACAGACGTCCTTCCCGTGGAATATTGTCACCTCTTAATCCCAGGGGATATCCGCTGCCATTCCACCATTCGTGGTGATATAGGACGTAAGGGATGGCCGCTTTCAAGTGATCCACACCTTCCAGCATCTTTGCTCCTTCTTCCGGATGCTGGCGCATTAGTTTCCATTCAGCTTCATCGAGAGGGCCGGTTTTTTTCAGCACTCGGCTTGGAACAATGATTTTTCCAATATCGTGTAAAATCGCGCCAAATTCCAGGAATACGATTTGCTCATTCTCCCAATCCAACGCAAATGCAAGGTTAAGAGCCAGCCGGCGTACGCGTTCAAGATGTCCGGCGGTATAGGGGTCTCGGGCTTCAATGACATTCGCTAGCATGATTACGGTCTGAAGATGCGCTGACCGGGTATCAAACATTTCGACCAGGTGGCGCCGGTTGAGACGGGACCGCACTGCATTTATTAGTTCCTGTGCATCAAACGGTTTAAAAAGGTAGTCATCCACCCCCAGTGTTCGTGCCCGGCTTATATCTGCTCTCTCTGTTCTGGCGGTCAGGAATAGAAATGGGACTGTGACGCCGTTTGGCATATTCCGTATCGATTTAAGAAGTTCATACCCATCCATCTCGGGCATCATGATATCCGAAATGATCAGGTCTGGTTTGGCACCCACAAATAATTCAAGTGCCTGCTTTCCATTTCTGGCTGGGTGAATTACGAATCCTTCTGCTTCCAGGATGTTGCACATTACCTCCAGCAGTAATTCGTCGTCTTCCACAACCAGAATATTATTCATCCACTTCCCTCGTTTTTCTTGATCCGACCCAATCGACGTGTAATTATACGTCAATCGAGACAAATTTTGTCCGCTGTTTAGCTGCTTTTTATTCTGGCAGCTCCAACGAGAGCTTGTCCAAGTGAAAGACCGCCATCGTTCGCCGGGATTCGATGGTGGATTTTTACGTGAAAACCGTCAGCAAGCAATCCGTGCACTGTCCGTTCCAGCAGTACCATATTCTGCCACACTCCTCCGCTCAACACGATTTCTTTCACTCCGCTTTCGTGCCTTATCTGCTCGCTGGCCTCCCGGACCATATTCGCTACACCGTTATGGAAACGTGCAGACAGGATCGGTATTGCCGTTCTGCTGCGGATGTCTGCAATCAGGGCTTCAATGACAGGGCGGCAATTTACTTTTCCCTTCTGGACTTCGAAATGATATGAGCCAGGTTCAGTTATCTCCACGGCTGACTCGAATTCGATCGCAGCCTGCGCCTCATAGTTGACTCTCTGCCTTACACCCGAGAGAGCCGCAGCCGCATCGAAAAGCCGGCCCATACTGGAGGTCTGAGGAGTATTTAATCTCCGTTCCAGCTGAACCCGTAGTGCCATTCGGTCTTCGTAACATAGATCCTGTACAGGAGCCAGGTCTTCCTCCCATTCCATTCCCAGGGACCAAAGCAAGGAAAGCGCGGTTCGCGCTGGGCGCTTAATTGCTGCATCTCCTCCGGGGAGCGGAAAGTAATCCAGGTGGATTTTCCGATCATAGCCTGCGTAATCAGAAACTAAAAATTCCCCGCCCCAAATGGCTCCATCTTCTCCATACCCGGTTCCATCAAATGCTGCTCCGATGACAGGTTGGCTTCCATCCATTCCGTTTTCTGCCATGCACGCAGCTATGTGTGCATGGTGGTGCTGGACTCCAAATGCTGGGAGTGTCTCGCGTTCGGCCCTCTCGATTGCATATCTGCTGGACAGGTAGTTTGGGTGTAGGTCGTATGCTAAGGCTTCAGGCATGATGCGAAACAATCGTTCAAATTGGGTAATACCCTCTTGGAAGGAACGCAGGGTTTCATAATTTTCCATGTCACCAATATGATGACTGAGGAAAGCGTACCGTTCGCGGGTCACGCAAAACGTATTTTTGAGTTCTGGACCGGTTGCCAGGATGGGTGGAACATCGAAAGGCAGTTGTAACGAGTCTGGAGCATATCCCCTCGAACGTCGCAATAAATAAACCTGGTTTTCAAATATCCGTCCCACTGAATCGTCGCAACGAGTGTGAATATCCCGGTTATGCATCAGGAATGCGTCTGCCAGTACTGACAATCGCTCGCGAGCCTCCTCGTTTCCTGTAGCAATTGGCTCTTCAGAAAGGTTACCGCTGGTCATGACCAGGGCTGCCAGAGGGGATTCGCTGGTGTTAAATATAAGGTAGTGCAGTGGTGTGTAAGGGAGCATGACTCCCAGGGTATCCTGTTTTGGCGCAACCTCATCCACAATGGAGGAATTGGGTCTTTTTTTAAGTAAAACAATGGGACGTTGCCGAGATTCTAGCATTTCCCTCTCGAAAGGGCTGAGGATGCAATTCTCTTCTATAGTTGCCATGTCAGGCATCATCACTGCGAATGGTTTGTCTACGCGCAGTTTCCGGCGGCGAAGTTCAGCCACGGGTGCAGCTTTGGTGGCATCGCATGCCAGGTGGAATCCCCCTAGTCCTTTGACGGCTACAATTTTACCTTCCGATAGCAACTTCTGTGTCTTCTTTACAGTATTATCCCCTTCCAGCGTCCGCAACTCATCATCGATTAAGTATTCCAGCCAGATTTTCGGTCCACATACTGGGCAGGCAACCGGCTGGGCGTGGAAACGTCGGTCAAGTGGGTTCTGGTATTCCGCCTCGCAGTCAGGGCACATTGTGAACGATGACATGGTAGTGTTGGGGCGGTCATAGGGGATGTTGGTTATGATGGTAAACCGCGGTCCACAGTTGGTGCAGTTGATGAACGGGTAAAGATAACGCCGGTCGTCAGGGTCGAAAAGTTCCCGTAGACAATCTTCGCAGATGCTTACATCCGGAGAGATTGGCTGGAAGGCACCCTCCACTTGTTTGGAATCGATGATCTCAAACTCGGTAAACTTGCCTGCCTCCCCCAGGGAAATGTCTAGCGTGTCAATCCGTGCCAGAGGAGGGAG
>JBGOZL010000351.1:0-3562 GCA_041480185.1 Anaerolineae bacterium | reverse complement strand
CAGGTTTCCTGCACCTTGCGTCTGCACGGCAAAATAAGATAGAGGCACTATTAAAGGATAAAATCACAGCCATTGCTTACGAGCAGATCGAAGAAGCGGATGGATCCCTGCCGGTCCTGCGCCCCTTCAGCCAAATTGGAGGAGCAATGACGGCAGAAGTGGCTTCACGCCTGATGCAAAGTGATCAAGGCGGACGTGGAATTCTTCTGGGTGGTTTACCAGGGATTCCCCCGGCCGAGGTCGTCATCGTGGGCGCTGGAATATCCGGGACATATGCGGCGCGGGCTTTTAAAGGCCTTGGAGCTCACGTGACGGTTCTCGACAAATCTCTGGTCGCTTTGCAGCGCATCAGCCAGACCGACTCGAATTTCGTTACCATGTTTTCCACTCCAAGAAATATCTCCCGCGCCTGTGAATATGCGGACGTGCTTGTCGGGGCAGTTCTTGTGCCAGGTTCACGCGCCCCGATCGTCATCACCCGCGAGATGGTAAAGAAGATGAAACACCGGTCGATATTTATAGATATCAGCATTGATCAGGGCGGGTGCAGCGAAACTTCCCGTCCTACAACCCATGAACACCCATCCTATGTAGATGAAAATGTTGTGCACTATTGTGTTCCCAATATGCCGAGTGTCGTGGCACGGACTGCCACTTATGGTTTTGTTAATGCAGCCATTGGGTATATTCTTGAGATCGCAAATCTGGGCGTGGAAAAGGCCATCGAAAATCCTGTCATCGAGGCTGGTGTCAATACTTATAAAGGTGAAATACGCCACTTATCCCGCCTTGAGAAAAAGGAGTAAACATGGATTGGAATAGTATTTATCAATCGCGCGTGACAACCGCGGAGAACGCAGTTCAAGCGGTACAGTCGGGGAATCGAATCTTTATGACCGGTAATGTTTCCATACCGCAGATACTTCTGGCCGCACTGGTGGCATACGCTCCAAACTTGAGAGATGTTCAAATTTGTCAGGCTCTTTCCGTCGGCGCAGCTGACTATGTCAAGCCGGAAATGGAAGGCCATTTACGGGTTAACGCGATGTTCATCAGCGCAAACGTTCGCAAGGCGGTACAGGAATGCCGTGCAGATTTTACGCCGGTGTTGCTTTCCGAATTTCCTCTGCTATTTAAAAATGGAATACTTCCTGTGGATGTTGCATTTGTCCACGTATCTCCCCCAGACGAGCATGGATTCTGCTCCCTGGGAGTGGAAGTTGGACTTACCAAGTCTCCGGCAGAATCTGCAAAAATCATCATAGCTGAAGTGAATGACCAGATGCCGCGCACCCTGGGCGATTCATTTATTCATGTCAGCCGTTTAACACATATCGTCCCGGTCAGCTACCCCATCCCTGAAATGCCAATGGCTGCAGATGCCACTGACCCAATAGTGGAGCGATTGGCAGGTTACGTAGCTGATCTCATCCCGGATGGTGCCACCATGCAAATGGGTATTGGCGCCATTCCGGATGCCGTTTTAAAATACCTTTTCCATAAAAAAGATCTGGGCGTACACAGCGAATTGATTTCAGATGGAGTTATCGATTTGGTTGAAGCTGGAGTGTTGACAAGTGCTAGAAAAACCTTGCATCCTGGAAAAATAGTCCTAGGTTTTGTCCTTGGTTCCAAACGCTTGTATAGTTGGGTGAACGATAACCCCCTCTGCGAATTTCGTCGGACTGAATATGTAAATGACCCCTTTGTAATCGCTCAGAACGATAACATGGTGGCAATTAATTCAGCCATCGAAATCGACCTGACCGGTCAAGTCTGTGCCGACAGCATAGGTCCAAAGTTTTTTAGCGGCATCGGAGGCCAACTCGATTTCGTCTACGGCGCTTCCCGTTCCAAGGGTGGTATCCCGATCATTGCCATGCCCAGCACGAATATTATGAAAGATGGCACATCTGCGAGCAAAATCGTCCCGATGTTAAAGCAGGGAGCAGGGGTTGTGACAGGTCGTAATCATGTCCATTTCGTTGTTACTGAGTACGGCGTGGCCGATCTGTATGGAAAGTCCATCCGCCAACGGGTCAAGGCGCTCGTCGGAGTTTCGCATCCCGATTTTCGAGCCGACCTGGAAAAGCAGGCCAACCAATTAAACTGGATATAGTAGGACAATAATTTAGTTACCCTAATTAGCACGAGGGCGGCCAGGAGGCCGCCCTTTGACATATAATATGAAGGTGGATAGAAAAGCAAAAATCGTAGCAACGATGGGACCTGCAAGTCAGGAAGAATCTGTAATTGAAAAAGTGCTCCTGGCAGGGATGGATGTTGCCCGTCTAAATTTTTCGCATGGGACGCACGAATCACACGCAGCCCGGATACTGTCCCTGCGCGCCATTGCTGCCCGCCTCGACAGGCCATTAGCAATTCTCCAAGACTTGCAAGGACCAAAAATTCGCGTCGGAGAATTACCCGAGCCACTGAGGATCGTGGCAGGTCAGAATATTCAGCTATACCCGGAAAATGGGGACAAACCTCCTGGTATTTCGATCCCAGTCGATTTTCCGCAACTTTTTGAAGCAGTCAACCCGGGCGACAGAATCCTGCTCGATGATGGGCGGCTGGTTTTAATAGTTCAATCCGTTGGGAATAAGCAATTGGTGGCGGAAATAAAAACCGGCGGGTTGTTAAAGTCTCATAAGGGCATCAACCTGCCAGGTATTTCGCTGGATATTCCGGCATTCACAGAGAAGGACGCAGAAGACCTTGCCTTTGGTCTCTCACGGGAAGTTGACATAGTAGCAATGTCTTTTGTACAGACTGCCCTGGATGTTAAAACGGTCCGAGAGCTGGTCAAAAAGGGTGGCGAGAACAGCCCTTTATTAATTGCCAAATTGGAGCGACCAAAGGCTCTGGATAACCTTGACGAAATCCTTGATGCGGTAGACGGTGTAATGGTGGCACGCGGCGACTTGGGTGTGGAGATGGCTCCGGAAGATGTCCCTGGGGCTCAGAAGCGCATTATCCAATCAGCCAACCGCAAGGGCAAAATTGTTATAACAGCAACTCAAATGCTTGAGTCAATGGTCCATAATCCGCTCCCAACGCGGGCTGAAGCGTCGGATGTAGCCAACGCGATCTACGATGGGACGGATGCTGTTATGCTCTCGGAGGAAACAGCAGCAGGTGATTACCCGGTGGAAAGCGTTTTATTGATGAATCGAATTGTCCATGTGGCCGAAGAAAATTATAGCAAGTGGGGGCATGGACAAGAAGTTGAAACAGAATGTCACGACGATGCTGCTGCAATTGCTCGAGCTGCCAGGGAGCTGGCCAAAGACCGTGATGTGGAAGCGATTACTGTCTTCACCCGCACTGGACGCACAGCCATATTAATGTCGAAGGTCCGTCCAGTCGTACCAATCCTGGCATTCACACCTGTAGAAGAAACATACCGGCGGCTGTCCCTGGCTTGGGGGGTTACTCCTTACCACGTTCCCTGGGCAGATACGATGGAAGAAATGATCACGCATGTCGAAACCGCCCTGAGGGGGAGCGGTCTCGTCCAGCCGGGTGGACAGGTGGTACTGGTTACTGGTTTTCCAGT
>JBGOZL010000350.1:0-3579 GCA_041480185.1 Anaerolineae bacterium | reverse complement strand
GGCGTGTGGGGGGTGCTGTTATACTTCCAAAAAGCCGGACATCCCATTCTCTCCCAGAAAACGATTTATAAAATCCTGCCCGGATTGCTATTATTGACAACCGCTGCTTTTGTACTCGGTTTCTTGATGACCTGACATCTCATCAAATGGAGCTTGCCTGTGGAACAGACCTCGAAATGGACACCTGCAACAAAAAAAATATGGCTGCACCTCACCGCCGGACTCATGTGGTCGGGGGTTGGGATCATGCTGGTCACATTTGCTGCCAATTGGCTGGGTCTCGTGCATTCATGGATGGTACTGCTCCTGGTTTTGGCTGGCGTGCTGCTAGCCGCGGCAATTTACTTCTTCGGATTTTCGAAACTGGCCTCCAACAATTTGCGACGGATCATCAAAATCCCCAAGGAACGCGTCTGTGTGTTCGCCTTCCAAAAATGGACGAGTTACCCCCTTGTCCTGGTAATGGTTGCCATGGGAATTTACCTGCGCCACTTTTCTCCCATCCCCAAACCCTACCTGGCGATCCTGTACATAGGGTTGGGTGTCAGCTTGTTTGCTTCAAGCATTCAATACTACATCCAGGTATTCCGTTCTGCCCTTAATTAGAAACCCTAGGAGCTGCATCATGTCTGAAGATAAATTTGCAAATGTGACCATCTTCAAAAAAGCCAACGTCTATTTCGATGGCTAAGTCACCAGTCGCAATGTCCTGTTCGCAGATGGGACCCGCAAGACCCTTGGTTTCATGCTGCCCGGTGATTATGAGTTTCATACGCGTACCCGCGAAGTCATGGAACTTCTCAACGGCGGAATGGTTGTGCTCCTGCCCGGGCATACAGACTGGCAAACTATCAAAACCATTAATACCTTTGAAGTTCCCGCCAACTCGTCCTTTAAACTTAAACTAAAGGTGCCGGTGGATTATTGCTGTTCCTACGACTGAAAACTTTTTCCCCGGCAATAAATAATATCGGCGGATTCTGTTATCCAACAGACTCCGCCGATATTAGCAATGAACTCTTTGAATGCCGGTATTTGGAAAGCGGGTCGTCACAGCTTGGTTAACCAGCTGAGGCGCACCCATCCGGCCGGTTTTTCAATACGTGCCCAGTCTCCCTGGATCTCCAGCACATTCACCCGTTGATCTTTCGTGAGACTGTCGATCAACCTGGCGGTCGTTTCATTCGGAAGATTCCTCACCCAAAGGTGGGAACCAAGGAAAATGTATGGGTTCCCGGCGGGGCCTGGAACGGGAGGAGGTTCGATAGGGTTGGTAGGCACCTCACCAAGTTGTTCCATAAAGGATCGCCGGAAAACACTTACATCCATTGACTTGCGTTTCAACCCCAGGACATCCTGATATCCGCCCGGTAACATACATCTGTCACCCGTGAACTGATGACCAACAATGTTTTCTTTCACGATCCCGGTTTCCTTATAGATCGGGTCGTAATCTGGCAGCCATTTATCGCGCAATACCTGCCAGGTCATCTGGGTTGCAACGGCGGGTTGTCTCCCGTATGCCGCGAACCAAATCTTATATTTGCCTAGCCAGGTTTTCATAGTAGGAGCATAGGTGGCAATAAACCCGCGCCCAGAGTAAATTCCGGTAATCGGCCATAACCTGGCCAGGGCTTCCACGAACGCCTTGCTGTGACTATCCAAAGCCCAGGGTTGAAACACGGGTACCTGGTTCCAGGGCAACCTCCCCAACCGGGCCGCCATCCATTTATTCCAATCACCCCACCATTGTTCCATGTCGGCCCATAAAGAAAGGATGGGTAGGCCGCTTTTCTTTAATGTTTGGACAGCGAAATTTGCTTCAGCATTCCCGCCTGCGATGGGATCATCCCACCAATAGGCGTGCAGGCGCAGATATTTGGAATATTTTGCCACATTCTCGCCATTCTTTTGAAAATTCGAGTCAACCCCCATCCCTGACCCAGCCTTAAGGATCACATCCGTCACACCACCATCAATAAGTTCCTGTGGCCTGAGCATCACGTCCCAGTGGCTGTGATCCGTTACCAGGATCCGATCGGTAATAATTGTCGCAGGCATTTTTCCTCCTAAAAATATTTCCAAGGATCTCTGACACCCCTTTAATTCCTTCCACCAGAAGGTTTAATATACAAAAAATTATAGCATGCGTACCTTCTGCTCCCTATGCATAAAAGTGGTAATCCACAGCCCTTAAAACTACCCTGTTGACACGGATAATATCCTTCAGAATCGCAAGAAACAGGTTGCAGCCTGCCTGGAAATCGGTAAAATAAGCGCATGAACAATTTAACCCAATTATCCGAGGACTATCAGCGCATCGAACAAGCTATCCGGTTCCTGGAAGACAACGCCCGCCTCCAGCCAGACCTGGCCGAAGTTGCCGCTCACGTGGGCTTAAGCGAGTATCATTTCCAACGACTTTTCTCACGCTGGGCAGGCATCAGCCCCAAACGGTTCCTGCAATTTCTCACCAAGGAGAACGCCAAAGCGCTGCTAACCAAGACCTCAGTTCTTACTGCTGCATACGAAACAGGGCTCTCCGGTCCGGGCCGTTTGCACGATCTGCTCGTGCATTGTGAAGCGGTCACCCCTGGAGAGTATCGCTCAAAAGGAGCTGGCGTGGACATCACGTACGGCTTCCATCCATCCCCATTTGGAGAATGCCTCCTGGCACTGACAAGGCGCGGGATATGCTTTTTAGCTTTCGTGGATGGCGATCGTCAATCTGCCTTGGAACAGCTCAAGCACGACTGGGCCAATGCAACATTTCGTGAAGACCCATCCCGCACTTGCCAGGTGGTGGAGCAGGTTTTCGAACCCTGGCTCGACAATTCCCAGCCGCCTCGAGAACCGGAAAGTGTTTCCTTGCACTTACATGGGACTAATTTCCAGATCAAAGTTTGGGAGGCACTTCTGCGTGTCCCGCCAGGCACAGCCATCAGCTACGAGGCACTGGCGGACCAGGTTTCCTCTGTAAAAGGAGCGCGAGCGGTTGGAAACGCGCTTGCCCATAACCCAGTGGCCTACCTCATCCCATGCCATCGTGTATTGCAAAAGGTAGGAGGCTTTGGTAATTATCGATACGGCGCGGCACGCAAACAGGCCATCATTGGTTGGGAATTAGCCCATACAGAAAGATGATTGCAGACGAGTAGTCAAGTTAGCGGGTCCATGGGCTCTTTAACGCTATCTTAACAAAGAATTGGTAAAATGGATTGTGTCAATCTCATGATACGGTATTTTATTTGTAGGAGCCAACCATGGAACGCAAATTAAAGCACATTGCTGTACCATCTTCCGAGATCACATCCCACAGCGCTTATCTTTCGCGCCGGGATTTTTTGAAAGCTGCGGGGATTGTCAGCGCCACTGCATTCCTGGCAGCCTGCGGCGTGAATATTACGCCCACAACCGGAACCGGTTCGGAGTCCGTGACGCTAACGCTGACGCAGAGTCCGCCTGTGCCCGATAACGCCCAGGGGCTGGCGACTGACGAATTGGGCAATTCGCTCAACACCCTGGACGAGATCACAAATTACAATAACTATTATGAGTTCTCCACCAACCCGCAGGCCG
>JBGOZL010000349.1:0-3580 GCA_041480185.1 Anaerolineae bacterium | reverse complement strand
GATTTAGTTACATCTGGTACTTACCTTTGATGACTGAATCGAATTATAGTTGCATTTAATTATATTAATAAGCCGGCAGAGCATTTCGCCTGCCGGCTCTTTTATTCGTGGTCCCGAAGTGGTTATTGCTGAAGGCAGCTCAACAAGGCACCGACCGTAATCCGGTAGACCGTCCAGACATTGTTGGAGACGATCCCATTGACGCTTACCTGCTGGCCAACCTGCAGACCCTCAAAGCTGATCTGTGTAATGGTTGAGCCATTCCTGGAGAAGAAGAGCGTCTGGGCGGATACATTCAGGGTCACGTGGGTGCCGATGGCTGACTGCCCCAGCCTGTTGCCGCGCAGCACATCGATCGTAACTGATGCTGTCCCAATTTCGGTGATTTTACCGACAATTACGAATGTGCCCTGTCCACCTGGTTGTCCACCGGTGGTGGCTGAACCCATCCCGCCTCCAGGACCAAATCCGCTGGCTGCTGCCGGAATTGTGAAGGCAAATACCATCACCAGTACTGCGAACAAAACCGCGAACTTTTTCATGTTTGATCTCCTTTGAACCTTTTGACGTAGCAGGATAGCCCGGGATACGGCTAAAAACGAGAGAGGTGCTGTCTTTACGAAACCTTCACAATTGCCTGGCCTATTCCGGTAAAATGGATGATAGTGTTTCAATACGAATGATTTATGGATTTGGCCGAAAATGACCGTATCTCCAGCCGTTTCCCTGCGTCTCATCTAATGGATAATCACGTGCCTTCTGACGCCGAACTTCTTGAACTCGCCCGACAATTTGATCAGCATGCCCTGGCTCAGATATATGATACATACAGCCCCGGGTTGTACCGCTATTCCATGCGCAGGCTCAGCGGCCAGGCTGTGGCGGAAGATTGTGTTGCGGAAACCTTCAGCCGTTTCCTTCAGGCATTAAAAGATAGGCGCGGCCCGGAAAGATTTTTGCAGGCCTTTCTTTATCGGATAGCACATAACTGGATCGTTGACCATTATCGGCGGGATCCAGGACTACAGCAGGAATTAACGGAAGAACATCAGGATGAAAATGCCAACCCTGAAAAAGATGCAAGTCAACACGTGCTGCAGGAACACCTTCGCATGGCAATAAAAAAATTAACGCCAGACCAGCAGCAGGTGATCGCTCTGAAGTACTTGGAAGGCTGGGAGAACGAGGATATCGCCCATTCGTTAAAGAAGCCTGTCGGGGCGGTCAAATCATTGCAGCATCGCGCACTGGCCAGCCTCGAAAAGATCCTGGACCGCGAGGAAGTCCTATGAAGAACGATGAAATGGATTCAAAGCTGAAAAATGCTTTTAACGATCTTCAAAATATCCCCCCGCGCGACCCGCAGGTTGCGCTTCGCGGTAAACTGATTTTCCTGCACAAGGCCGCAGAATATCGCCAGGCCGTATCCCGGAAGGCAAACCGGCGTCAAAACTGGGTGAGCAGCACAATTTCCCCCCTGTTTCAACGAAAGGAGCGCTTTCCTGTGTTTAATACATTAATCGCCGTTGTTTTGGCTGTGGTTGTATTATTTGGTGGATCCGGTGCCACAGTCGCTGCCGCCCAGGGCAGCCTTCCGGACCAGGTATTGTATCCGGTGAAAACCTGGAGCGAGGATGCCACCCTCTCCCTGACAGGTTCCGTTCAAACGCGCATGCAGTATGCGCTGGATTTCTCCGATCGCCGGGTGGTGGAAATGACCCGCTTGCTGGCAGCCGGGAAATTAATCCCTGCAGGAGTTGTAACCCGCCTGCAGAGCGAACTGGATCTGGTGCTCGAACTGGTTGCCGGGATGAATGACACTCAGGCAATGCAGCAGTTGCAGATAATCTTACAGCGCGCTGACTCTCAGTTTCAGACCATGTCGACGCTGATGTCTGGAGCTCCTAGTTCAGCAGGGCCGCTGCTCTTGCGAGCTCATGCGCGTCTACAAGAGCAGGTGCAACTGGCTACCTTGGGCGAATCAGACATTTCAGGCTTTCGCATGCAGGTCCGCCAGCGATTCCAGTACCGGGGAGGTTCGGGGACGTCCGTGCCCGGGACAGGGAATACCCCTGGGGGTAGTGGGCCGATCAACTCCACTACCATGCCAGGATCGGGTGGGAATGGCAAGGGTTACGGACCTGGAATGGGTCAGCCAACGCAGATTCCGGGCACGAACCAGATAACCAGTACGCCTTGCGCGAACCAATTCACACAGATGCCGGGTATGAGCCAGCTTACTGGTACTCCGGAGGCGAATTGCACAGGGACTCCGATGCCATACCGGACTCCCGGGTCCGGTGGCGGCTCCGGTCGTATGCCGTAGGACTTTAACGTATGATTATTTCGGAGACGACCCCAAAGGTCGTCTCTTTTTTCTTCCGATCCGAAACCGCGTGTACGCAAACCAATATTTTCCCCGATGTTATAGAAGTACCTCCTGTTCTTTTTTCGCAGGAGGTACTATTTTGTCTGTTCAGGCAATAAATTCAATTTTTCTTCCAGGTGATTTTCACGTGGTTTGGAGGGTGATATTCTGTCATGTACAGCTTCAATCCTTATTTCTGCACCCCTGCAGGTGTGATCACAAACCAGACATTTTGTACATTTTCACCAGTGGTATCGCCGGCTGCTTTATCTGTTTGAAAATAGTACAGCGGCCAGCCATTATATGTCACCTGTGTGGTCCCATCCGTTCGGGTGGTGGTACCCAGGAGGGAAGCAGTCACTCCCGTCCCGGCAATTGGCGCCCCGTTCGTCAACAAGGGCGGCCAGGCTACCGCACAGGGACCGTAGCAGTTGGTGAGATTCGGTGTATCAACGGTATAGAGGTAAAGGGTCATCCCTTTCGAATCGACCAGGAAGGAACCCAGAGTGGCATTCTGACCGACATTTACGGTGGCTGGCCCGCTCGGCTGGGCAGCGGAAGGAGTCAGCGTCGCGGATGCACAGGCAGACAAAACCAGGGCGAAAACGAATAAAGTCGAAGACATGATCTTATTTTTCATTTGGATCCTCCAAATCAAAACGGCAAGTAGATTGGTGCTAGAGGGAGTACGTTCGATGAATATAACCAACCCATGTTATATTAGCGTAAGAAGACATTAATAGTTAGATTAAGAATTGCAAGCCAACCTTGAACCGGATTCATCAACAAGACACGCAAATATTGCACTTTTATCCTACCGCATATTTAATTGTGTCTCGCCTTGAACATCATTTCTCTTTTACTTCGATTACTTTCTTAGTTGTGCTTATTCTGACGATGACGGCCTGTAACCGGATACCCGTGGCCAGGCCGTCTTTCACGGGCATCCATCATGGGTGATGGGAAAGGAACGGCGAGGGCAGGCGCGTTCAACGGGCTATCCACTCGGATGGGCTGGTCGTAATCCCGCTAATCTCACCCTTGTTGACTTCGAAAGGAGGGGGCGGTAGATGTTGGGTGGCAGCCTTTAATTAACCAATCCTCACGCTGGTGACATTGATGCGGCGACTTGATGCATCTTTATGACGAAGCTTCCACGTTACGCTTTATGTTGCCGAGATCTAGTTCTATTTCTTCCTTATTGAACCGGCG
>JBGOZL010000348.1:0-3590 GCA_041480185.1 Anaerolineae bacterium | reverse complement strand
CTGGAAAGTGGCGTCCATTTCGGCCACCGGACCAATAAGTGGAATCCCGGTATGAAGCCGTATATTTTTACCGAGCGCAACGGTATCCACATTATTGACTTGCAGCAAACTGTGAAGGCAATCACCAATGCCTTCAACGCCATTCGTGATTGTGTCGCGACTGGTGGAGTGGTGATGTTCATTGGCACCAAACGTCAGGCACAGGAAACAGTCCACGATGAAGCCATCCGATGTGGGATGCCATATGTTACCGAACGCTGGCTGGGTGGAATGTTGACCAATTGGTCCACGATGCATCAGCGAATAGTGGAACTGGAGCGCATGGAGAAGTTATTCGCCACTGGTGATATCGAAAAGCTAACAAAAAAAGAAGCTCTGCTTATACAGCGTCAAATTACACGCCTGAATATTCATCTCTCTGGTGTTCGCAACATGGGACGCGTACCGGACCTGGTATTTGTGGTGGACGTAAGCCGTGAGTATGCAGCTGTCCATGAAGCCAATTTGATGAATATCCCGGTGATCGCATTGGTGGATACGAACTGTGACCCAAACAACGTAGATTATGTAATTCCATCCAATGACGACGCAATTCGCGCGATTAAATTACTAGTGTCCAAGATGGCAGACGCTGTTGAAGAAGGCAAAGCCCTTCGCAAGGACGAGGAACTTGAAGCGGAAGCAGCCGCTGCACGGGTGCCTGAATCTGATTTTGACTCGGTCAAGATACTTGCGCACACAATTGATACTGAGGAAGAGCTCAAGGATGACGAATTACTGGGTGAGGCCACTCTGGCCAAGCTCGCTCCCGTTCCTGGAACAGAAGAAATCACGTCTAATGAAGTCGTAGTAGAAGAGACCGAGAAGAAAGAAGAATTAATCGACGAAGATGCCGGTAAAGAAAAGAAATAAAAGGAATTGGCATGGAAATTACAACTGAAATGATCAAAGCATTGCGTGAAGCAACCAAGGCCGGGGTACTGGATTGCCGAAAAGCACTGGAATCTTCGAATGGCGATTTTCAAAAAGCGGTTGACTTCCTTCGAGAAAAAGGCCTGGCTACTGCAGCCAAGCGCGCCGATCGTCAAGCATCGAATGGGATAGTTGAACTATATTCTCATGGTGATGGTCGGGTTGGTGTAATGGTGGAAGTCAATTGCGAGACGGACTTTGTTGCCCGTGCTGAGCAATTCCGCAAATTTGCACATGAACTAGCATTGCAAGTGGCTGCTGCAGCTCCGCAGTACGTAAAAGAGGAAGATATTCCTGTAGATGTGCTGGATCACGAAGTTGGGATTGCCAAAGCGCGCGCTCTAGAGGAAGGTAAACCCGAAGCCATATTGGATAAAATCGCCCTGGGACGAATTGAGAAGTTTAAGGACGAGGCCGTGTTGATGCGTCAGGCATATATCCGGGATGATAAGGTCACTATTGGGAAACTCCTGCTCGAACAAGTTGCCGCGCTCGGAGAGAATATCGTTGTCCGGCGCTTCGCGCGCTGGGAATTGGGTGAGATAAGCGAGTAAATAGAAAGCCAACCATTCGGTTGGCTTTTTTCTTACCAGATTATAAGAGGAGAAAATATGGCGGACCTCAAATTCAAACGCATTTTACTCAAACTAAGCGGCGAGGCCATTGCAGGCCCGAACGGCTTTGGGATTGACCCGGAGCAAGCCGAGGCAATTGCCGAACGAGTGAAAACTGTTCACAAAATGAATGTGGAAGTGGCGATTGTCATTGGGGCAGGGAACCTGTGGCGAGGTAAACAAGGACTCGATCGGGGTATGGACCGTGCCACCGCTGATTACATGGGAATGCTGGCTACGGTGATGAATGCCATGGCCCTAATGGATGCCTTGGAACGGACTGGAGTCCTTACACGGGTTCAATCAGCGATAGAAATGAGGGCAGTTGCCGAGCCTTACATTCGTAGACGAGCGATCCGCCACCTGGAAAAGGGACGCGTGGTAATTTTCGGTGCAGGTACCGGAAATCCATTCTTCTCCACCGATACAGCGGCAGCCTTGCGCGCAGTTGAAATTGATGCTGGAGTGTTGATTAAAGCAACCAAAGTAGATGGAGTGTATGATGCAGACCCAAATAAGAATCCCGGAGCGAGCAAGTTTGATACACTCAGTCACATTGATATTCTCAACCGTCGCCTGGAAGTGATGGATAGCACTGCAATATCTTTGTGTATGGATAACAACCTGCCTATTTTGGTCGTCAATCTATGGGATCCTACTGCCCTTGAACGAGCTGTTCGTGGAGAGAAAGTAGGCACACTGGTTACCACCTAAATCATTCATTTTGATAGTAATTAGAGATGATATGAGAGGGTCGTCCAATGATACTATTCGGCGATCCTATTTTCATTCTCCGGAGGGCAAGATTCTCTAGGCTCTTGATTATATTGGCGTTTTTCAAGGTTTTAAGGTATGCTTATAGAAAATATTTTTTGCATCCCAGGAGGCCGACGTGATTAAGGACATTCTCAAAGAAGCTGAGGCACGAATGCACGCCGCAATCCAAAATCTGGATGATGACCTGGCTGTTATCCGTACGGGCCGTGCCACCCCATCTTTGGTTGAAAAACTCCCGATCGAATACTATGGCACCCCCACCCCCTTGATGCAATTGGCTTCCATATCAGTACCCGAACCGCGCGGCCTTCTTATCAAGCCCTTTGATCCATCCTCATTAAAGGGCATCGAACGCGCGATCCTTGCATCAGAACTTGGACTCACTCCCAACAATGATGGTAAACAAATCCGCTTGAACCTACCCGCCCTGACTGAAGAGCGGCGTCACGAACTGGTCAAAGTTGTCCATAGTCGGTTGGAAGAATGTCGAATTTCCGTGCGGAACATACGACGTGATCACCATAACGATATGCGCGATTTTGAAAAGGAAAAACTTTTCTCCGAAGACGACCTCAAACGGGGGGAGGAAGAACTGCAAAAAATCACAGATCATTATATTGAAGAGATAAATAAGCACGGACTTCATAAAGAACAGGAGATCATGGAGGTATAGTAACGGTTAATTATCGTTGCTACCGCGTTTATGGGAAAGAAAACCAAAGCCCCCGTTTCGAGAATTCCCACTCACGTCGCAATAATTATGGACGGGAACGGGCGTTGGGCGATTTCCCGGGGTTTACCTCGTCTGGCAGGACATAGAGCCGGGACAGAGAATTTGCGCCGAATAATTACTGCCTGTGTTGAATTTGGAATTAAATATCTCACAATCTATGCTTTTTCCACAGAGAATTGGGGACGACCACGCGAGGAAGTTGACGGATTGATGCACATCCTGGAGGATGTTATAGATAAAGAATTGGCCGAGCTGAATAAGGAAGGGGTCCAGTTACGTCACATCGGACGATTGGAGCGGCTTGATCCTAAACTACAGGAAAAGGTTCTGGAAGCCATAGAATTAACCAAAAGCAACAATCGCTTAATATTAAACGTAGCCTTTAACTACGGAGGGCGCGATGAAATTGTGTGCGCCATTCAGCGTATCATTAAAGATGGCGTCAAACCCGAACAGGTGAATTCCGACCTGGTCAGCAAATACATGTTCACTGT
>JBGOZL010000347.1:0-3592 GCA_041480185.1 Anaerolineae bacterium | reverse complement strand
CTTGAATTCAAGTTACAAGTGCAACAGATGATAGCTCTGAGAATACCTCAAAAGGTGTTCTGAAAGCAAGGGTTTTTCGAGGGCGATTGTTGAGCCGGTTTGTTGCGAATGTGATCTGGTCGTCCGTGATAGTGTTGAAGTTCAATTTCTTTGGGAAGTATTGGCGCAGCAATCCATTCATGTTTTCATTGGCACCGCGTTCCCAGGCGGAGAAAGGATGGGCAAAGAAAAATGCAGCATGCAGTTGTTCAGCGATTTGCTGATGTAGAGCGAATTCTTTGCCATTGTCTGAAGTGATTGTATGGGTGTAAGCTGCCAAAGGCTGTAGCAAAACAAGGATGGCATCTTTCACCGCTTGCGCTGTCCGATGGTCAACTTTGCGGATGAGCGCCAGACGAGACTTGCGCTCGGTGAGAGTGACGATTGCCTGCTGGTGACGTTTTCCAACGACCGTGTCCAGCTCCCAGTCACCCAAACGTTGACGATTATTTACGATCTCGGGCCGTTTGTCGATACTTACCCGGTTGGGAAGGGTTCCACGCCGTTCATAGCAACCATAACGCTTGCGACGCTGCTTTTGGCAACGCAGGTGGCGGTACAGATCGCCTCCAGAGCGCTTGTCGGCCAGAATATGCTGGTAGATCCATTCGTGGCTGACACTTTTATGCTCTTGCGTTTTGAACCAGCCCGAAACTTGCTCGGGACTCCAGTCCTGACGCAAGCGTGCATCCACCTCGCCCCACTCTATGCGGACGATCCGCCTGGGTATCTTACGCCGGTTGCACGCCTTCTGATCCGCTTGCCGAGGTCGATAGCCACGCCGCCCTCGATTACGATTGATATCGCGACCAATCGTTGATTTGTGTACATGCAGTAAACCAGCTATTTCGGTATGACTGTGTTCCATTTTCAATAATGCACTTATCTGGTATCTTTGTTCTCGGGTAAGCTGTGTGTAGGACCGCATGAGTGCTCCTTTGACTTGGTCGTCTGAGAAGTATTCATCCTACACCAGCTTACCTCTCTCGTCGACCTTCAAAGTTGCACTTGCAAGTTGAATCTACGCATTTATTCATTTTTCCTTTTTTCAATTATTGATGGTTGACCGGCTTTGCGTGCCAAATATTTCATCCGCCTTGGTAATCTCGACGATCCACACCTACCTGACTCACTGTCGCCCGTGGAATGGAAAGCTGCGAGAGCACGCGAAATCGCGGCATAAAGCCTGGGTGTATTACATCCTATTTATATCACATTTGTCTATATAATTCCACTCGTGACTACACCTGCCCTATCACCCGGCGCATTGCAGGGACGTCGTGGGAGCGCATATCATCCCCGCCAGGGGGCATCCTCCCTGTAAGGGAACACGTTGATCCGCTGCGTCCGATGTTTCTTTCAGGGAGATTGCTTGGGGGTTGGCCCGGACGGGACGGGGCAGGATTTGTTTGTTTTCTCCCTCACATTCTTTCCAACCATTTCCTCCCCCCCTCCACCTAAATATATATTGACAAACGATATATCGTATGGTAATATACCGCATAATGACATAGCGATTAACGATATAAAAGGAGATTTTATGGCAAAAGAAAAGGACCTGGATAAATACCTACCGCTGACCGAAGCCACCAGCTACATCCTGCTCGCCCTGACTGAACCTCTGCATGGCTACGGCGTGATGCAGAAGATCGAGCACATGAGCGAAGGCACGGTTAACGTCGGACCAGGGACACTCTATGGAGCGTTCTCTTCGCTTGAAAAAGACGCTTTGATCGTCAAGGTCAGCGAGGAAGACCGACGCAAATCCTACACCCTGACCACAAAAGGCAGGCAGATCTTGCAGGAGCACATGCGCAGGCTGGAGATCCTGGTCAGGAATGCAAGAATTCTTAAAGGAGGTTGAACATGGATACCAAAACCCTGGTAAAACATAAATGGTTCTGGGCTTGGAATGATGACCGGGAGGAAGCTTGGTTGAGCCAGATGGCTCAGGAAGGTTGGCACCTGCAATCCCTGGGCTTGCCTGGTGAATATACTTTTGTGGCAGGGGAACCCCGCCAGGATGTCTACCGGTTGGATTACATCATCGACCGCAAGGAGTACCAGAACTACCTGCAATTGTTCCAGGATGCGGGTTGGGAGCACATTGGCCAGATGGGCGGTTGGCAGTATTTCAAAACCCGCATGCAGGGCAGCCGGGTGCCCGAGATCTATACCGACAACGCCTCCAAGCAGCAGAAATATGCCCGCCTGATGCTCCTCCTGTTCATTTTCCTGCCCATATTCATCTTCTTGGCCACACGGCAGGTTCCGGCAGGGAGTAATATCTATGACCTTTACTCCATCGTAAAGCTGTTCTTTAGCCTCATCCTGATCCTGTTCGCCTATGCCATCGTTCGGATCGGGTTGCGCATCCTCCGCCTGCGAAAAAAGTAACCATGACGACCCCCGCTTCTTGAGCAAGTTCCGATCGGTTATGTCCAAAATAATGGCACGGAAATCGACCCGGATATGCACGGCACCCCCGGTTGGGAGATCCATCCTGCTCTAACGCCCGAAAAAGGCGATACTGTGATCCAGAAATATACTCCTGACTCTTTCCACGAGACAAATCTTCAAACCGTGCTTGACGGACTTCATATTCGCCGCCTGGTGATCGCCGGGATGCAGACCGATTATTGCGTAAATGCTACTACCCGGCGGGCTCACGCATTGGGGTATGACGTCACCCTGGTAAAAGATGCGCACAGCACCCACGCTGGCGGCGGTCTCACTGCTTCACAGATCCTCGCTCAATACAATGATGCGCTGCGTGGATTGGTAAAACTGGAAGAATCCGGCAATGTCTCATTTGAGTAGGATGGGAAATTGAGCTAAAAGCCAGCCCCTCTCGGGGCTTTTTATTTTAAGTTTCAATGTTATCGGGTTGCCGCGACGGGCCAACCCAGCCGCCCGAAAAAGACTGCCAGCTTGTACAGTATGCCCGGAACGACCACCACCTGGTTCCGGTCCAGGGCTTTCAAGGAAGCCGCCGTCACCGTGCGGGCATCCATCCATAAGATCGGCAGGATCTTCTCGGGGTCCATATCCATATGAGCGCGCGCTTCATGGAATTCCGTGTGCGTGAACCCCGGGCAGAACGCCTGGACCTTCACACCGGTCCCCTTCAGACCTTTGTTCACTGTCGCGCTGAACATGGTCAGAAAGGCCTTGGTGGCAGCGTACATGACCCCATTGGAACTGCCCATATAGGCCGAAACCGACGCAACGTTGATGATGGCGCCATGCCTGCGGACCAGCATCCCCTGCATGGCGGCATGGGTCAGGCGGATGGGGGCTTCGTTATGCACCCGCAGCATTTCGGCCTGGATCTCAATCGGCATGCTGGCAAACGGACCATGGACCCCGAACCCGGCGGGCGCCATCCGCGAGCCGCAATCCTCGGGGTCGAACCCGAGCGCCCCGCCAAAGGCGGCCGATGCATCGGCGACCGTCAGCGCGAAGATCGAGACGCAATCCAATGACCGGCAGGCCGGGACCACGCCGCGTGTGCTGAGGAGGCCGCGGGTCGGCTTCAGCCCGACGATGTTGT
>JBGOZL010000346.1:0-3603 GCA_041480185.1 Anaerolineae bacterium | reverse complement strand
CCGGCACCGCTGAAAAAGCCATAGATACACGCGACGGCAAGCAAGGTGAATAAATTAACCAGGTCGGTTACCCGTGTTGGTAAATATGCCGTCCTTATACGATATTATAAGCGACCATATTGACGGGTATATTAACCAGGTAGCCAAGGATGCCTCCCGCGGCCGTGCATAACCCGATCCGCAGGAAAGCGCGCCGCCGGAGGCCCGCCGCGATCCCCAGCATCAGTCCGCATAAAGTGACAGGCAGGGTAAATTGGATCACTGTCACCACGTAGGACAACCATAGTTGATTTTCAGATGATTTCCAAAATTCTTGTCGATTAATAAATACCCAGGAATCAATAACCAGCCCGCCATCATGCCCAACGCCATCAGGACAGCTCTGAACCGGCCGACTTCAAATGATTTGGTTTTCATGACCTTCCCCTTTCGTAAGTTCGATAGGTGTTCAACAACCAGGTTGATCGGCAGGTCAAACAATTCGAAAAAGCAGGCGCGCACGACCAATGTTGCGCTGGTCTTCGCCGCCTCTTCGAGGGTCGCAGTGAATACATCTTCCATTTCCTCTCTAAATTCGTTCTGGAAATCGCGTGGAAAAAGACGCAGCAATATGCCATAAATCTTCGCAACACCCTGGATCGAGGCCATCATTTTTCCTCCCCCACCGTCCGGGTCGAGACAAGCGCCAGCAATGATCGCAGCCGTTTCTTTTCCGCTCCAATGATGAACTCGCCGCGCTCGGTCAGGGTGTAGATCTTGCGTGGACGACCACCGTCATCAGGGTCGGGATCCTCACCCACCCGCTCGATCCAGCCATCCTCCAGCAGGCGTTTGAGGGTGGTATACAGCGTGCTGACACTAAGGACGACGTTGTTCTTGCTCAAGGCTTGTACTTCCTTTGCAATGGCATACCCATGCAGAGGGCCGTGTGCAAGACTGACGAGGATATAGAGCGTTGTCTCCGATAAAGGGGATATCTCCCTAGAATTCGCAGGTTCCATTCCGTGTCTCCAATACATCATCTGATGATATATCAATATATGATATATTACAGCATTTTTAACCAAAAGTCAAGTACCCCTAGTGGAACTAAATATACAAATTGGATTAGACACATTGATTCCTTCAAACTACGTCTCCCCCACCACTCTTTCCGCCTCCAATCCGAGTGCATACCCGATTGAATGGTTTACCGAAGGTAATGGTCACCTGGCTGCGGCGCAGTTTTTTCGAGATATATTTGAGATAAAATATCCCCCGGTCTTTTTCTGGATCGGAGGATAGCAGACTCAGGATGCAAATATGACCTGCCGGCGTTTGAACCGCTCCAGAAGCCATCCCAGGAAAATAACTGCAATAGGAAGAAAAATCCAAAGGTAATAAACGGAAGGGGCATAGATCATCCCATAATCCAACCTGTCCCGCGAAAGTCCTAAAAGCAGCCAAAAGATAACCAACCCCAGCCAGCGAAGATTGCGATTTCTGACCATAAAAAAAGGTATCAGGGGAATCATTTCTACAAACCATAGAAAGCTCCCAGTGTTGAGATAGAAACGGAAAAAGAAAATCTCCAGAGGTTCGTACACATATGTGTTGCTATGAATAGTCAACTCAAGCACAAAGGATAGAATGCCCATGAGAATAGGGAGTAGTGCAAAGGTAACAATCAAAAAGTCGTGACGATTTTGCCATACCATGCGTCCCAACTGAAGGATCAAAGAGACAAGGACGATACACCAAAGCGCTGTCTGCAAAGAGCCATAATAGCCTTTTGCGACCAATAGAACGCTGGCCAATTGGACTGCAATATCGGCCAACCAAAAGACGATCAGCAATGTTGACCTACGCCAAAACCCAACACCGAGTAAGATTAGGTGAAATATAATAACCAATCGTGCGTCCGCCCAAGGGTATATAGGCATGAGTGCGAGCAGTAACAAGTTGATAGGTAAGTTGAGTAAAAATGGGATCGCAATCAGGAGGTAGTCAACCAAGCCACCAGGCTGGTAAACCTTTTTGAATCCTTTTGCCATTTGTTCTGGGGAGTCAAGTTTCGACATAATCTTTTGCCTCCTTTGTACAGGATCTTTCCCCAACTTCGGATCTTCTTCACCGCCCTCAATATGGCTGCCAATCTCCTCGATTAGGACAGCCCGTTCGTCCTGGGAGAACCCTTTTAGCTTTTTACGAAGAGATTCCAGGTATTCATCTGGCATCATGCCTCATTCTCCTGAACTTTATTTGATGGTTGCAGGGTTTTGAATAAGTTGGTTAAAAATGTTTCCCACTCGGCCTTGTTGTTGACAAGCGCTTTCCTGCCACGTGAGGTAATGGTGTAATACTTGCGGCGCCGCTTTCCCGGGTTTTCCTGCCATTCGCTTTCCACCAGACCGTCAGCTTCAAGCTGGTGCAACGCAGGGTAGAGCAATGCAGCGGTCATGGTAAAGTACCCGGCGCTGCGCTGCTCGAGTTCACGCATGATTTGATACCCGTACATTTTTTCGGCAGACAACACGCTCAAGATCAAAAGGGGGGTGCTGCCTTTGCGGACCTGTTGAAGTTGGGACATCGGAAAACCTCGTTTAAGTAAGATTGTTATATAACATTATTATATATAAGTATCTTATCATTGTCAATCCCTGAATCCGTAAAACCAACAACAACCCTAAAGGGTGCGCAGCAAAGTCGTCATTACTTGCTGCACCCCCACCCTTCCCAGAACCATCGGCGAGGGCGTTCCCGAAAGCGAAATATTTATAAGTTGAAAGAAACCGACCAAGTGTTGACCCCCACGCTAATAGTTTGCAATGGTTTATCACTGAGGTGACACAATATTAAACGATAACATATGCATAAACGCCGCGAAAGGCGGGAGGGAGCTGTCGTGCGAGGGTCTCCATGATCAGCCGCGTGCCCTCCTGCAAGGCACCAGGGTCCTTTTTGTGAAAGGGTAAATTGAATGGTTTGCCGATGGTCACGGTCACCGGGCTGCGGCGAAACCTTTTCAGGTTGTCCTCGATATGGCGGCCCTCGCTGCCTGTGAGCGTAACAGGCACCACCGGCACACCAGCCTCGAGTGCGAGGAAGGCTGCCCCTTCCGTGCCCGGCTCCAAGGCACCGGTGAGGGATTCGCGTCCCTCCGGGGCGATGAGAACCATCCGTCCATCGCGGAAAGCTTCCAATGCAGCGGATATTGCCCGGCGGTCCGGCTGGCCGCGGTGGACCCATATGATGCCCAGCATATCACCCAGCCAGCGAAGCAGGGTGAACTCGCGCAATTCGATTTTGCCGATCACTTCGGGGAAATATGGCAGGGAAGCAATTACCAGGACCGCATCCGGGTCACCCAGGTGGTTGATGACGACCAGCGCCGTACCCTGGGGGGGATAATTCTCACGCCCAATTACTGTGGTTTTAGTGCATACGAAGACGACAAACCGGCACAGAACCTGAAAAAAACGCCGAAAAAGACGCCGCGAGATGGTCAACCGCGGCAGGCGGGTAGCATTAGGATTCCAAACTTTGCTAATGGGCTTTGGGGTCGTCGCCAAATTTTACTCCCGTACTGGAACCGGGACTACCGTAACCGGCTTCGGGGTCGGG
>JBGOZL010000345.1:0-3605 GCA_041480185.1 Anaerolineae bacterium | reverse complement strand
TACGGGCGCGCTCCAAAATGCTGCTGTTAAGATAGGGGAAAAACACTTCGGGGAGCAGCGTAAATACGTCGAACTCCATGTGCTAATTCTAGCTGTTTGCGGAATGTCTGGCAAGAGGGTCGTGGGATCTATCATCTCTGGTCTTATTGTGAAATAGTTCACAAGATTGTGCGGGTGGGATTGACGCCCCTTTCATTAGGATGGTAAGATAATTGGATGTACCTGCGAGGTTCCAAATGGAGCATGCGCCAGCGGCGTCCTCATGTTAATTGGTTTTTGATCGTAATAGTTGTCCTTCTGATTGCCGTTATCACTTACGTTGACCGGTTTATTCTTCCAACAGCCCAGACGCCGTTTGTAGCAACACTTTCAGCCACCCGTGACCCTGAGTCCTATGTTACGGAGGCGCAGAACTTGTTCGCTGAAGGGAAATTACTTCAGTCGATTGACTCGTATCTTGAAGCCATCCGCATCAAACCGGATGACCCGGCGACTTACATTGCGTTGGCACGTGTCCAAATATTTGCCGGGCAGTATGCTGATGCGCTCGTCAATGCCCAAAACTCCCTGTTGCTCAATTCGAACAACTCAATGGCCCATGGCGTACTCGCCTGGGCATTGACTCAGACGGGCGACTATGCTTCAGCAGACACTTCCTTGCAGGATGCACTACGGTTGGATCCCAACAACGGAATCATCCTGGCATACAAGGCGTTCCTTTACGGTAACATGTACGAGAATAACGCGGGACCAAGCTTGGATCCGCTTCCGGTTGCCATTGCTGCCTCTCAAGACGCGGTCACACTGGCTCCCAACAGCCTCGAAGCACATTGGGCGCGTGCCTATATCCTCCAGCTTACCGCGAACGGCGAACAAGCCATCCAGGAATATTTGCTCGCCATACAGCTAAACCCGAACATTTCGGAAATCCACCTGGAGCTTGGTGTTTCCTATAAAGGGCTGGGGGTGATTGATTCGGCCCTGCAACAGTACACTCTTGCAAATACCTTAAACCCTACCGATACTCGTCCCTATTTGTACAGTTCGCGTGCGCTGGTTTCCGTTGGGGAATATGCAAAAGCTGTCCAGTATGCAGAGAGCGCGGTGACGAACGACCCCACCAATCCATATCTGCGCGGTAACTGGGGGTTTATGCTTTACAAGAATAATGACTTTCCGCCCGCGTTGATTCAACTTTCTCTGGCAGTAAATGGGGGAACAAATGAAGATGGTCAGAGCGTCCAGCCACAGCCCCTGACTGCCGATGACACCCGCATCGCTCAATACTATTATGTCTATGCCATCCTTCTGGCAAGAAGTAATCGCTGTGGAGAAGCTCTGCCTATCACACAGCTTCTTCTAACGTCCGTCCCGAATGATACTGATGCAGCTTACAATGTAACCTATGTCCAGCAGCTTTGTTCACAGATGCTGGGAACACCCTCTGTGACACCTTCCACTACCCCCAGAGTTACCCCAACCCCATGAAAGTAACCCGCCGCCGCGCTTTATTTTATCAGGATCGGACCTCAAATCTGTATCGCTTGTTTGGCCTGACCGTGTTTATCATGGCAGGAGCCTGGGTTGTTTTAAGACTGCACACAGGGGAGATTCGCAATCCCTTCGACCCCACTCCCACTTCTACACGGACGATCAATTCCTGGGTGTTGGAAGGGGAAGCCTCCTTCGAGGCCGGAAACTTGCCCGCTGCCATCAGCGCTTACCATAATGCCGTAAAAGTGGATCCAAACGATGCCGCTACATTAGCCGAATTAGCACGTATCCAGACCTATTCTTCACGTTTGCTTTCCAATGACACTGACCGCCTGGCCCGTTTAACAGATGCACTACAATCTGCCGACCAGGCGAAAGCAATCGCACCGGACGACAGCAAGGTTCTTGCCACCCGGGCTTTTGTTCTGGATTGGAATGCCGATCCAAATTTGGATCCCTTGCGGACAGCGGGCAAATCAGCTGCCAAACTTATTATTGAAGCCGAGCAGGAAGCCTTGAGCGCCATTCAGGTGGACGGCAAGAATCCTCTGGCCCTCGCTTTTTATGCTGAAATCCTCATTGACGAGCAAAAATGGACGCAGGCCGAACCGAATATCCAATCTGCGCTTCAGCTTGGACCTCAGGAAATGGATGTCCATCGGGTTAATGCCTATTATCTAGAATCAATGAGGGAATACACCTCGGCAATCGAGGAATACCGGCAAGCCTTATCGATCAATCCGAATTTAACATTCCTGTATATTTCCATTGGGCACAATTACCGCACCCTTGCTCTCAACAGCCCGCCGGGGTCCCAACAGACAGTGTATTACAACCAGGCATTGGATAGTTACGCCAAGGCTGTCCGCCTGAACGATCACCTCAAGATCCTCGACCCTTCACCTTACCTCGCTATCGCCAAAACCTATGCCCAGATGGGTGAATTCTTTGCTGCCGCCTTGAACGCCCAGAAAGCCATCGCCCTGGATCCAACCAACGCCGATCTTTACGGGCAATTGGGTAATATTTATAAACGCGGCCGCAACTTTGAGGCTTCCATCGTGGCTTTGAAATGCGCAGTGCGCGGCTGCACAGCAGCGGAATCATGCGCCGCACGCAACGGCTGCCCTGCGGGAGATCCGGGCAATTCCATTCAGCCTTTGCCCCTTAACCCGGTCAGCGCTTATTACTACCTGGATTACGGTTCTGTCTTATCAGCCTGGCCCAATCTGCCTGGCTATTGCACAGAAGCGGTGGATGTGTTGACCACAGTGAGAGCTGCTTACCCTGATGTGGTGGATATTGTTCGCAATGCGGACGTCGGTCTGTCGATCTGTGCGGGTGTCAAGGCGTCGTGGACCCAGACACCCACTCCGGTTAGAGTCCCAGCATCCACAGTGCTCACCACACCTGCACCTTACACCACACCCACACCTTAGTCCAAGAATTCGATCCAGATTTCAGGGGGACACATCAGAGTTGTGTTAGATTTCCAAACGCACTCTTGACGTCCAACAGGAAATCTTGTATCATAGCAATTAGCACTCGGTGTGGTAGAGTGCTAAATTTCACGCAATTCACAATTTCAGGAGGCATATATGAAACTTAATCTCAAACCCTTGGGCAGTCGTGTGGTGATCGATCCCATCGAACAGGAAGACATCACCGCGGGTGGCATTGTGCTCCCCGAAACGGCCAAGGAAAAACCCCAACAGGGGAACATTCTGGCGATTGGCCCGGGCGACCGCGACGAGGATGGTAAGCGGATTGCCATGGACGTAGCCGTCGGCGACAAAGTCTTGTACGCCAAGTATTCCGGCACGGAAATCAAAATGGATGGCAGGAAACTGCTCATCATGCGCGAGAGTGACATTCTCGCAATCGTTAAATAATAATTTGAATGGAGATGTAAATTATGGCTGCAAAACAACTTGTCTTTTCCGAAGACGCCCGCCGGCGGCTTCAGCAGGGCATTGACGTGGTCGCCAATGCCGTCAGCACCACCCTTGGCCCCAAGGGCCGCAACGTGGCCTTGGATCGCAAGTTTGGGTCCCCGACCATCACTCATGATGGCGTAACGGTTGCCAAGGAAATCGAACTGGAAGACCCAT
>JBGOZL010000344.1:0-3608 GCA_041480185.1 Anaerolineae bacterium | reverse complement strand
CTTATTGCAAAACTGGATAAACTTACCAATTCGAAACGGTTGGAAAAATCAAGATTTAGATGTAGCTATTATCCAAGCGCCCCTTAATCAAAAGGGCCTGCGCAGCCAGCGGGGCAGCGCGAGGCCCAATAGGGAGAAAAAAGCCCCTCTTGCAGGCGGGAAATTCAGGCTGGGGCGCCTGGATTCGAACCAAGATAATCAGCTCCAAAGGCTGACGTGCTGCCATTGCACAACGCCCCAATGGGAAATCCCAGTTCGAGAATGGGAGGCGGCGCAAATTGTATCACAGCCCCAACGGCATGGCTAGGATTCATCCTTTGGAGTCAAACCGAGTTGTTTAGCCTGCTCATATGAAAGCATATCCGGGTTGGAGGGCGGTTTTTGCTTATTGGCGGCTTCGTCCCAGTAGTCGTTCACCTCGGCAGGTTTGAGTTTCTTTTGCTCATCCGTGAACAACGGCTCCATTTCTTTCATGGTCTGTTCGACCACAGGCAATGGAGTTGTAGGGGGTTCCTCTACAGCCGAATTGCCCTGATTTGTTTCGCGGATCCCCCGTTCGATAAGTTTCCGAGCCTCCGAAAATATATCCATTGAATTCAGCACATGATCCATCCCGGCGATTCCCTCCCCGATGACGAGCATGGCATGTGTCAATCCAACCGGGGCAAAAATCAGGTCATACTTTCCGTCGTTAAAAACGGACCAGTTCGAGGCGTTTTTTTGGCCGAGGAGTTGGGAAACCTTTTTGCCGGCACTGTAAATGGAAAGGAGGGAAGAGACAAGGGAAACCTCATTCTCTCTATCCGGCAGGTCCCCGGCGCGTGCCAGAATTCTCCCGCCATCGTTTAGAAGGAGGACGGCGATGGCTGACAGGTCCTGGCGCAACCCTGCCAGCAGGTCTGGAACGCTGCGCTGTACTTCGGTATCATCCGTTGAAATTGGTTCGGGAGGTAATCGCGTCTCGATTAACCCCAGGTGACGTTCAACCGCGTCCAGGAAATCTGCCATGGGGACTGGCTTAATGAAGAAGGCGTCTGCCCCTGCCTCGGCGACTTCCTTGCGAATCCTGGGATCGGTCTGCCCGGTGACCAGAATGATCTTGGCATGCGGATGGTTGATTTGCACCTTGTGCATTAATTCGATGCCGGTCATCCCCGGGAGCCGGTAATCCGAAACAAGCAAGTCGATGCGGTTGTTCGTGCTGTGGAGGACAGCTTCCTCGCCGGATGGAATTTCAACGACGTCAAGATCAGCCTCAAGAGTTTCCAATGCCGAACGTAGCAGACGGCTGATCTCACGTTGATCTTCCACAATCAAAATGCTATGTGAGGACATATGTCTCCCAATAGAATTATTCTACCAACCAGCAAGCTGCCCAGTGATCCTTTTTTGATTCTTTGAAGGCCGGTTCCTCGACGGAACAAATGTCAATCGCCACAGGACAACGCGGGTGAAACCGGCAGCCCTTGGGCGGATGGAGTGGGCTGGGCACGTCGCCTTTCAAAATGATGCGGTCCCGTTTGATGGTCGGGTCGGGGACTGGAATGGCAGAGAATAACGCTTTTGTATAAGGGTGCAACGCTTCGCGATAAAGGTCCTCCCGGCTGGCCAATTCGACCATTTTGCCCAGATACATCACCGCCACACGGTCTGAGATGTGTTCCACCACGCTCAAGTTGTGCGCGATAAACAAGTACGTCAGCCCAAATTCCCGCTGGAGGTCCTTCAGGATATTCAGAACCTGCGATTGGATGGACACATCCAGAGCCGAGACCGGCTCGTCGCAGATAATGAACTTGGGACGGAGGGCCAGGGCGCGTGCAATCCCAATCCGCTGACGCTGTCCACCAGAGAACTCATGCGGGTAACGACGGGCATGGTAATCTTCCAGACCTACTTTCTTGAGAGTCTCCAGCATGGTTTCGACCCGATCGCGGTGAGAACCAATTCCATGCACATTCAGACCTTCCATTACCGATTCTCCGATGGGCATGCGCGGGTCGAGTGATGCATACGGGTCCTGGAAGATGATTTGCATATTCCGGCGCATGGATTTCAATGCCTTCCCCTTCAAGCGGATGACATCCGTCCCATCAAAAAACACCGATCCAGAAGTCGGTTCGATCAAGCGCAGCATGGAGCGTCCAACAGTGGTTTTACCGCAGCCGGATTCGCCCACCATCCCCAGGGTTTCTCCTTCGCGGATCGTGAAACTTATCCCGTCCACGGCCTGTACCTGGGCAACCACGCGCTGCAACAACCCTGAGCGGACAGGGAAGTATTTAACCAGGTCTTTCACCACCACCAGATCTTTTGGGATAATTGGTCCGTTCGTCGCTGGCAATGTCATTGAAAGATACTCCAATTGAATGTTTTCCTGCTTCTACCAACAATGTTTGAATGGTCTGCTTTGTTGAACCAGCGCTATTCACAGAGTTTCAGCAATGCAAGAAATTTTTTTTTGCGGCAATGATCTTGCAAACAACCAGGTTTTGATTCAGAAACCTGTGCAAGAACATGAATAATCAGCTGCCTTACCCCAGGGGAGCATGATGGCCCTCCCGATCCTGGTATAGCCAACATCGGACGAGGTGCTCGGAGGAGGTTGGGATCAGGTCAGGTTCGACCTCGGTACAAATTTGCAACTGGTATTCCAAGCGCGCTTTGCAACGCGGGGCAAAACGGCAACCCGCAGGTAGATTTACCAGGTTGGGGACCGTACCGGGGATCACTTCCAGATGCTCTTTGATTTTTCCCAGGACGGGGATGGAACCCATCAGACCCTGAGTGTAAGGGTGGCGCGGGTTGGCGAACAAGGTCTTGACATCGGCTTGCTCCACGATCCTTCCGGCATACATCACTGCGACCCGCTCTGCCATTTCTGCCACCACACCCAGATCGTGGGTGATGAGAACAACCGAGGCGCCCACTTTGTTGCGAAGATCGCGCATCAAATCCAATATTTGAGCCTGGATGGTCACATCCAGGGCGGTGGTCGGTTCATCTGCAATCAGCAATTCCGGAACACAGGCCAGTGCCATGGCAATCATAACGCGTTGAGCCATGCCGCCGGAAAGCTCGTGAGGGAATGCATCTGCCCGCTTTTCGGGTTCCGGGATACCCACCATGGTCAACAATTCAATGGCGCGTTTGTGCCCCGTGTCCTTGTCACAATCCTGATGAATACTGAGAACCTCGGAAATCTGATCGCCGACTTTAAAAACCGGGTTGAGCGCAGTTTGCGGTTGCTGGAAGATCATGGAGATGCGGTTGCCGCGCACATGCGTCATTTCGGATTCGGTCAATTTAAGCAGGTTCTGCCCATCGAAGACTATATCCCCCTCGAGAATTTTCCCGGGCTGGCTGATGAGCCGCATGACAGAGAGCAGGCTGACGCTTTTTCCACAGCCTGACTCGCCAACCAAACCAAGGACTTCACCAGGGTATACAACAAAATCCACCCCATCCACAGCCTTTACGACCCCATCTTCTGTGAAAAAATACGTCTTGAGATTCTTGACTTCCAAAAGTGGTTTCTTCATGGTCTTTGGTTGCACGGCACTGCTCCGCAAAACGAATTGCATCTATTATAGCAAAGATTCGTTTTT
>JBGOZL010000343.1:0-3619 GCA_041480185.1 Anaerolineae bacterium | reverse complement strand
TTTTCCGCATGGAGATCTCCTGATTTTACAATTCAATATCAGAGCTGAACAATCCCTCCTTGATGGGTGCAAGCGATCATAAAACACATAATATCATGCTATCAGATTCATTATTCATGATCGCTTGGTCGTTGGTTCGAATCCAACCGGGCCCACAGACGAAATAAACTCCTGAGTGAATTGCTTCAACCGGGAGTTTTTTATTTTCTAGGAATTTTGTCTTTTCTGCTCGTACCTGCTTCGGGTGGACTGTTTCGTATGTCTTGATCTCCACACAGGTCAGCATTCATATACCTTGTCAACGTCCCGAATTAAATTCCATATGAAAGCAGTAACTTCCAGAATGACACGCTTCACACTAATGTGGGAACAAGCCTTGTTATACCTTGTGTGGCTGGATTGCAATGTATTCTTTGAGCTACCACTGAGAAAGGCCTGTATGGTCTGCGCCTGACCGACACTTTGAATCCTACTCTATGAAAAACACAGAGGGCCTGGTTCCCTGTTCCTCCAGCCTGGGTTTTGCCCGGCCACTCGCCACGAGTTTGGATACTTCCGACTCGGGGTCATCCAGGTCTCCAAAAATCCTTGCTTCAGATGGACAGGTCACAACGCAGGCCGGCAGCTTGCCCTCCCGCAACCTCGGGGCGCAGAAGGTACACTTCTCTATCGCCCCCTTCGGATGCGGCTCATCACTCATTTCCTCGAATTCTGTCCGCCCCTGACCCGGGTAGTATTCCCGCGGCCGGGTGGAATTGTAAGTCCGCGCCTCATAAGGGCAGGCCATCATGCAATAGCGGCAGCCAACACACCGATCGTCGTCCACCAGCACCAGGCCGCCCTCGCCACGATAGGTGGCTCCTGTGGGGCAGGCCTCCAAGCAGGGAGCTTCCTGGCAATGCATGCACAGCATTGGCAGAAAGCGCAGCCGTGCTTGCGGGTAATCGCCGGTCTCATATAACAGAACCTTGCTCCAGAAGACCCCAGGTGGGGTGGAGTTCACCTGCTTGCAAGCCGCGGCACAGGCGTTACAGCCCACGCACCTGGTCAGATCGATGACCATGCCGTATCTCACAGGCTGTTTCCTCCAACCCGGGAGACCCTCACCCGGGGATTTTTATCTATGCCCCCATGGAGCGGGTCGAACGTCCCTTCGGCGGTATTGAGGAGGGAATTGAAATGCGGCCCCTTTGTCGTCACCTGGTTCCGGTGTATGGACTTGAACCCGTGGATTCCCGGCACCCCTATTGCATCGGGATGCAGCAGACTCGTGACCTTCAATATTCCCTGGGCGCTGCCTCCCCAGTAAGCATGGACGATTACTTCGTCACCCTCGTGCAGCCCCTTGCGTGCTGCGGTCTCCCGATTCATCAGGATCACGAATTGATATGGGTCGGTTTCGTCTGCCACCTCATTGAGGATTGGGTTGCCGGTCTGGTCGGAGCCATGTGTCCGGAATTGAGGTGTGGACCAGTTCATAGCAATCAGGTCAAATTCGGTGGACGCATCCTCGTCGGGACGCCCCACCCACTCCGGGATGGGTTGGTAGAAGCGCCATACGTCTGCCATATCCTGCCCTGGAATGGCCAGGTCGTGTTCGGCCAGGTTCCGCTTGAGAGTGTCGCCGGTCCGCAGCAGATGCTCAAAGTAGAAGGCGTAGCGCGTAGTACCCTCGGGAAAGTAGAAGGAGTTGTAGGATTCTGCCTTGCTGCGCATCTTATAATGGATACCCGCGTCCTTGAAATATTCAATCCCCTTTTCCACCTCGAACCTGGATTTCAGGACCCTATCCAGGATCCCGGCGGTGTCGTATCGTTTGTCCAGGTCCAGTTTGTGCGGGCTTTGCAGCTGCCAGAATTGGTTCAGATGATCGTTCAACCCGCCTTCGCCATAGAGGAAGCCAATTCGCTCAGCGAGCTCCAGGTAGATGTCGTCAGCCTGGCGGGTCTGGTATTTCAGGGGCACGACCGGTAAGCGCGCCAACACCCCAGAGATCTGCAGCATATTAGCATCCTGGACCTGAACAAAATGGCCTGTGCCGAGCGACTGGATGCCGTACCGCTCAAAAGGGGCCGGCTCGGGGAGAAGAATATCCGAGAACTCTGCTGCTTCGTCGAAGATGTAGGCAATGGTTACAATAAAGGGGATTTTGCAGAGGGCGGCTATGGCCTCTCCGGGATTGGAGCAATTAGTGACCGGATTGCCTCCATAGATCATTAGAGCTTCAAGATCATAAGGGATGCCATACTTGGCTGGGTCCAGGACCGTTTTCCAGGCCATGTAGGGCATGGAATGGCGGTTGGGATAGTACTGGACGAGGTCGATGTTGTCTGGCGGGAATTTAAACGGTTCTGGTACCGCCTCTTTTTTGGGGAGGACGACTCCATCGGGTCCCGGGCTCAGTACCGGTCCGGTTTCCGAACCCTGATCACCACCAGGCACGTCGAGAGCCCCGACCAGCATGTTGAGCATCTTGTGGATCAAGTGCTCGTAGGCGCCACCCCACCTGCCCAGCGAGCCACGCTCGCCCTTCACCAAGGCCGGACGGAACGGAAACTCGACCCCGTCCAAGGTAATGGTTTCGCCGATATGCGCAGCTTCAATAAACTCCCTGGCAATGCGCCGAATGGTGGTAGCGGGCACTGTCGTGATCCTTTCGGCCCATTCGGGATCATATTGACACATCGCCTCTTTGACCAATGTGAACGCGGTCGCAACGGTCCGCCCTTCGATCTGGTATCTGCCTTCCAGGGCATAATCCTTGGTCGAAGGATCGTCGAAGGTTCTGACATGTCCTTCGACCGGGTCCCAGATCAGCGGTTTGCCAGTGGCAGCATCTTTCGCATAATAGCCGTCCTCACCGATCAGGTAAACGGCATTGGTTCGCCGCTTCAAGAAGGGCTCATCAAAGACGCCAATCTCATTAAGTGCCACGTTAAGCAGAGCGAGGGAGAACGCCAGGTCGGTGCCAGGTCGAATGGGTATCCACTCGTCTGCCATGGTCGCCTCAGGGCTGCAACGTGGATCCACGACCACCACCTTCATTCCCCGTTCGCGGGCTCCGGCCAGGGCTCGCGTGGAGTGCGCACTGCCGATGTTGGGTCCCAGCGAGCCACCGATGGTGATGAGGTATTGACAGTATTCCACATCCTGCTTGTCCAGCATCGTCCCCTGAACGAGCGAACATCCATAATGAACCGGACAGAGAACGCCGTGGGAGCGCAACAGGTTGGGCGTGCCGAAAGCTGGCAAGAAAGCCTCGTGCTGCACGATCCACCAGTCGCCGCCAAAGCCCCACATGTGGGCGAACTTACGGGGGTCCTCCGACCGAATCTTGCTTAACCGTTCAGCTACTGTGCTCAGGGCTTCTTCCCAACTGATTTCCACCCAGCCGGGGTCCTGATCCAATCCTTTTCGCGGATTCGTGCGCTTCATCGGGGAAGTGACTCGGTACGGGTTGTATAGGTTGAAAATGGCTGCCTGGCCGCGGGCGCAAAGCTTGCCCTGACTGATGGGGTTGGCCGGGTCTCCCTCGACTCCGACGATTACTCCATCCCGAATACTGACGATGGCCGGGCACCATGCCTTGTTGCCGCACATGCGGCAGGCGGTCACCTTG
>JBGOZL010000342.1:0-3621 GCA_041480185.1 Anaerolineae bacterium | reverse complement strand
GGGCCGGGAGTGGGCTGGCCCGAGGATAAGAACACCACACACTGGCTTGAGAATAGAGGAACGACGCCGGCGGTGGAGATCTCGGTCGATTTAGTCAGGGTAAGCTGAGGCCCGACATCTAACCCGGTCTCCGCCTAACAACACGCTTCAACGGACTCGTCTTCAGTCGCTGCGCTCCTTCCTCCTCGCCGCGGAGCTTGAATCGATATACAGATAATATAAAGCCTGTAACCTTAGGAAGGTAAAATTGCAGCCGAACTGGATTTGAGCCTGAATACGCTTGATCACGATAATGACGCTTAGCAAAATCAAATCAGGCTGGAATTATTTTGGGGTATTATTAATCTAAGTCCGTTAAAAAATCCCAATTCTACGCCGCTGCCAGCATAGTTTCCGCAGGTATCGCCGGGACGGTCGTCTCCGCGGCGGCTGGCGACAGGCCAACAATCCGCAACAGGCTTTGACTGCAAAATAGAATTTGAAGTCATATTACAGGAGATTATTGGAAATGAGACGCGTGGAAACAAAAGAAGATAATTCCAACCCCAATCAGGTTGAAATAAATGAAACTGGCCAGCTTAAGCCACTAGATATCAATACAGTCAGGGAATTATGGTCAAAAACCTACAATGTCAATGGGAAACCGGATTGGTCTCATCTTTATCCGTACTATCACCCGGATGTGGTTTTCCAGGATTCCATCCAACGGATCGAAGGAATAAAGGAGTTTGTTGCCCTCTGTGAACGCCTGACAAAGCGCTGTGAAAAGATACAAATGGAAATCCTCTCTATAGCCCAGGATTCCAATACCATTCTCTTTGACTGGATATTGACCATGTCTTTTAATAAATATCCCAGCACTCCGGTTTACGGGAGCACAAAACTCACACTCCACGAGGATGGGCGGATCATCCACCAGCGCGACTATTTTGACCTGTGGGGGGATATCTTCAATGGGATCCCATATTTCAAGAAGCACTATCGAAAGTTCATGCACAAGCACTTTGGGTAGAGGATCATATCATGGCGAAGCACAAACTACCCGATGAACTGATGTTCCTCGAGAACCGCCGGGCAATCCAGAAAACCACCACCGCGTCGATGTCGGGAAAAGTCTGCGTCATTTCAGGGTCAACTTCGGGTGTAGGGTTGGAAGCTGTAAAGCGTCTTGCAAGTGGGGACGCGCAAATCGTCATGGTCTGCCGGGACCCTGACAAAGCCGAAGCCATCCGAAAAGCGATCTTGACACAATATGATGTCCGGGTGGATATCATCCCATCAGATTTCCGCGATCTGGACGATGTCCGCAAAGCCGCGAATATTCTTCTTAAGGAATACCCCCGTATAGATGTGCTGATCAACTCGGCGGGGCTGCATTCAACTACCCGCACGACCACCAGGGCTGGATTTGAAACAGTGTTCTGTGTGAATCACCTGGCTCCGTTTCTCTTAACCTATCTGATGCTTGAGCGGTTAAAACAAAGCGCTCCTGCTCGTATCATCCAGGTTAATTCTGAAGGTCACAGGTTCGGCGGTCTGGACCTGGATGACCTGAACTGGGAACACCGGCATTACATGGGACTCCGGGGGTATGGCGCTTCCAAAGTAGCGCAGCTTCTAACTACCTGGGAATTTGCTGATCGCTTGAAGGGGTCTGGTGTTACCATCAACGCGATGCACCCGGGGGACGTGAAGACGAATATCGGCAATAACAACGGGCCTTTGTACCGATGGTTCCTTCATAATATCACCTGGCACACACTCAAGGACCCGGTCATATCCGGAGAAGCGCTGTATTACCTGGCTGCCGCCCCCGAATTGGAGGAAGTGAGCGGCCGCTTTTTCAACCTGACCATCGATGAGAAACCAGCAGCCCATGCCCTGGACCGGGAGAAAGGTCTCAAGGTGTGGGAGATGAGCCTGCAGTTGACCGGGCTTACGCCAAGTCCTTGAGAACCTTATCCGCAACAAGTTTGCCGGTCAGGATGGAAATTGGTAATCCGGATGGGCTGTATGTCCATTGTCCCGCCTGGTATATGTCTGGAATTGGTGTCAGAATGGAGCTTGCCACTTTCGGAAGCCTATTTACAGCCGGGATGAAATCATTGGTGAATGCCCATCCGGTGATCGCGCCTTCAGAGTTACCGGAAATCCTCTCAATGGTGAGTGGTGTTGAAGTGAAACTGTCGATGACCGCAGCCTTGAGTCCAGGGTAGATGCTGGAATCCAACACGTCGATCATTTCCTTCGTCATCAATTCCCCGAACTCGTCATACCATCCCATCGCCTGGATGTGCTTCGCCAGGGAATAATCGAACAGTGAGCTGATGATGAGCCCGGTCTTCCCCTCAGGGGCGAGAGTGCTGTCCCTGAGAGCGGGGCAGGATATCTCATAGGTGGTCAGGTCCAAGAACCGTTTCAACCAGTCAGCGATATGAAGTTTGTCATCGGTGAATCTCGCGGGGAAATTCAGGTCATCATTGAGTTCGTCCATGCTGGCATGGGAAAGGCCGTATATGGATGGAGTATAGAAAAAGTGAGAGTTGGATATTTTTGCAAAATACGACTTGTCCAAGTTTATTGTTAGATAAAGCGTAAAAACGGAATCTCCGCCAATTTTCCCTGAAATTGCTTTCTGTCTTGCCTGGATCTTCCTCACTACTTTGCCGTCCGTCAAGGTTGCAAGGTTGGCGATGCGGTAAAGGGTCTTTAGATCCGCCGCCCAGACCAGTTTCCTGTATCGATATAGATTGCCTTTGGAATCGGTCACCTGGTTCATTCCGGGATCAACGCTCGTGATCTCTGTTTCTTTTATTATTTCTCCGTGATTTTCCAGGATGAACCGCTCCATTGCCTGGGGAAAACTACCGGTTCCTCCCCTGGGGTACCGGTAGTCCAAGTAAAGGGTGAAGTAGCTTAGCGCGAAATAGGCCGGGGTCTTTTGAAAAAAATGTTGTTCAATGATATCCAGTAATGCCTGGTTGTTGGAAAATCCGGACAGGTATTCATCCACGGGCTGGTAAAGTTTCGATATTTTTGGAAGGGTCAGTACGTATTTCAACGCCCATGGAAGAATCGTCCTGGATACATATTCCAGGTCCGTTAAATCCATAAAAAGCGGATTATCAATGCCATAAAGGATTTCCATGTACCCCATCACTTTGCGGACTTCCTGGAGAATGGCAGCAATATCCTGCTTATTTTCGGGAAAGTATTTCCCCAACAGTTCCTGGTAGGCTCCCAGGCTGTCTTTTGAGTCAACCCCGATCACATCATTACCTATGCCAATGGAAACAGCGTTGGCGAGGAATTCGACTTCTATGCCCAACTGTTTGAGCATTGGAAACACAATCCCCGAATTTTCTATTCCCCTGATGCCCCCGTCAAAAACGAACCCCTTGTATTCAAACGAATTGACCAGCCCCCCGGTCTTCTTTTCCTTTTCGCACAGCAGTACCTTCAAACCCGCCTTGGAAAGATAAGCTGCGGCCGTGAGGCCGGCCATCCCTGCTCCTACAATTAAGACATCATAAGCGTGTTTTTCCATTTTTTTATTCCTAATTACACATTTTAACTCCAATTATGGAGAAACGACAAGCATCATCTGAAAGCGCTAAATAT
>JBGOZL010000341.1:0-3622 GCA_041480185.1 Anaerolineae bacterium | reverse complement strand
CTATGCATGATATTTGTCAGAACCGAAGCTGCTGGCTTGATAATTGGCACGATGATAGGAGCTCATTAAAATTCTTCTTTTTGGAACCGCCAGATGGCAATCAGTGTAAATACCACGCACCCGATCAAGGTCGCAAATAATGGCATCATGGTCAGGATTGGTTGGCCTAGTACCAGGGCTACGCTCATTGCCGGCCTGGTGGCGGCTACCGCACTCGTCAAGTTCCAAGGCATGAAATCTGCAGTCCAAGGAACCACCTCCACAAAAAGGCTGAATCCCAGGATAAGGAACAAAGGTATTCCAATTACCAGCCCGCGCAGATTGGACAATGCACTCAGCATCATGGCCAGGGCGAGCCAAAACAAAAGGCTTAGAAAAAGCATCCCTATTGCTCCAGCATATGGGAGGATGGGAAATGCTTTTCCGGTAACAAGGAACAGAATGAGATAAGCGATCCCTCCTTGAAACAGCGCCATTGTTATTAGAATCCCGAGGGCACTGGAGATAACCTTTGAAAGAATGAATGCGCTGCGCGAGGATGGTTTGGACAACACCCATGCAGCCGTGCCGGATTGCTTTTCGCCAATTAGGGTATCCTGGGCGAGAACGATCACACCGATGGCAATGGCGATGCCTGCCATCTTAAGAAAAACTGTCAAGCCAAGCGTGGCCAGGGAATCTTGCACATCTCCGGCTTCACCTGAAACCTGAGCCGCCTGTGTACTCGAGTCCTGACCAGGTGGGTTTTCCATTTTTGGGGCAACCCCAATGACCAGGAAGAGGATCCCATTGGCGATAGCAAGCCAGATGAGAATTTGCACCCACCAGCGGCTGGTCCGCCACCAAAGACGGTTTTCATTGCGAAGAAGATTGGCAAATCCTTGTAATCGACCTTGATTTCCTATCGATTGAAACTCACTATTGCTTGCCATGGTCGTTCCCTCCCACTAGATTCATGAATACTTCTTCCAGATCAAATTTGGACTGGCCAAAACTTGTAACTTTTACCCCAGAACCAGACATTACCAGTCCCAGCAATTGATCTTCTGCCGCATGTACATCGCTGACGCTGACCTGCCATTCCGCCCGGCCATCCGATTGCTCGATGTGTAATGCCGTAACCCAGGGCTGACCTGCGACCAAGTCTCGTGTTTGTTGGATATCGCCGCGAGTCTGCACCTGGAAAACCACTTTCCCGTTGCTTGCCAATAATTCATGAATAGGTGCCTGCGCCACCAATTCGCCGCGGTTCAGGATGCAGACCGTGTCACTGACCCGCTGCACGTCTTCCAGAATGTGAGTGGAATAAAAGATGGTAGTGTACTTGCGCAATCGCTCCATCACCTCCAGAACATCATGCCTTCCCATCGGATCAAGGCTGGCGGCAGGTTCGTCCAGGATGAGCAGGTCAGGGTAATTGACCTGAGCTTGAGCGATCCCCAGTCGTTGCCGTTCTCCGCCAGAAAAACCGCGGATCGGCCGGTCACATTTATCTGAGAGCCCCACCAACTCGATAGTTTCTCCGATTCGTTCTTCGATTTTGTTTTTTGGACCTTTGAAAAAGAAACCTAGGGTGAAGCGCAAAATTTCACGGGCGGTCATGCTTTCGTAATAGCGCGGATCCTGGGCTAGGTATCCCACACGCTGGCGGATCTCCACGCTTTGGCGCTGAATATTGTAACCAAACATGGATCCACTCCCGCCGGTCGGACGAGCCAAACCCAACAGCAGCTTGATGGCGGTCGTTTTTCCGGCTCCGTTGGGGCCTAGGAAACCGAAGATCGAATGCTGTGCCACCTTCAGGTCCAGGGACTTGAGCGCCTGCACGTTCTTGTAGGCTTTGCTCAGGCCATGGGTTTCGATTACCAGTTCGTTATTGTTCATCATGATTTGTCACTCCTTTTGATAGTCTCACTGTTACTTGTGTGTATTAAATATTGGCTATTACCTTGTCGGGGCGATTCTTCTTTTGCTAATTTTCCCTGGAACTTGACTCCCTCCTCCTTGCAGATGGATATTACCGCCTCTCGTCCCATCGACACGCCGGTAGGGATGCCACCGCCCACTCGCACCCACTGTCCGGCCATAGTAAAGTTCTCCAGCCCTGGCAGCCTGTTGGGGATGACGGATCTTACGGTTTTGGGTGTTGGTATAAAGCCTTCATAGCTCGCTTGCCAGTTGCCGGTGTAACGTTCGTATGTCATCGGTGTCGCGACATCGGTCATCTCGACCTGGGCGGCAAAACCGGGAAAACGCTGGTCGAGACGGTTTATCACCTCCAGCGCAACCCGCTGTTTCTCGGCATCGTACCGCTCACGGTCGGCGATGAGCTCCTTCCAATAGTCATACCTGGTTTGGATCTTTACGTTTACCAGGGTCTTCCCTTCTGGAGCCAGGCTGGGATCGAAGTTGTACACTGTCAATTTCAACCGCTCCACCGGTTCACCAGCCAGCTCGAACGGTTGCCTGAGCTCAAGAACGATCCCTCCCGTTGCACGAGGTAGTTCGCTGAAAGTACGTTTCAACCCCATTCCGATCAGCATGATGGGCGGGAAGAGTTTGAACTCGCGATAGACCTTGCGGATCGTATCGTTTACGTAATTGCCATCGAGCATTTCCCAAATTGTGGCATGTCCGTCTGAGGCAGAGATGATATGGTCTGCGAACTGCTCATCACCATTCGTGAGCCTGATGCCCACTGCCTTGTGATCCTTCACCAGGATCTTTTCTACCAGGCGGTTATAATTAATTTCGCCGCCCAGCATCCGGTAGCGCTTTTCTACAGCCAAAGCCATCGACAACGACCCGCCAATCGGGTAACCATTCATCTGGCTGGAAATGTAAGCCAGGAAGAATAAGAGCGAAATTGCGGTCATATCTGGCTGCCAGAGATGGCTGAAGATTTGACGCAGGAAGGGAGTTTTGAACCGGGCGGCAAACATGCTCATGCTCATCCCGGTCCATTTGAGCATCGTCGGTCCCAGGGAGATCATGCGGGGCAGCATTGACCATGAACCCGATATGTAATTGAACAGACTGCCCGATCCACCCGCAGGTGGATTGAAGCCAACCAGCGTGCGTGCTGCTGTGCAGAATTCATGAATAAAGGCGCTGTCCTCTGGCCCATGGCTCACGAGTTCCTGTTCCAGACGGTCGATATCCGCATAAAAGGTAAGCGCCTGGCCATCCGTATCCTCGAAGTACATGAACACATCTGGGTGAAAGAACGGTCGGTGATCAATCAGGCCGACTGTTTCGTACAAAGGGTAAAGGTTCGATTTAGGGTTGGAGCCCATCAACCATTGGACGCAGCCATCAATGGTATAGCCTTTCCGCTTCCAGGATGTCATCACCCCGCCGGGCAGGCTGTGCATTTCATAAATGCGGCTGTGAAAGCCATTGAGCTGGGCGTAGATCCCTGCAGACAGCCCGGCGATCCCTGCGCCGATGACAATGATCGAATGTGAATTTTCATTGGATTTCTTCATTTTTTCTTTTCCTTTCTTTTCCGATTTCACCAGGCGGCGATCACCTTTCTAATGTGCTTAATCATAGGTTGGTTCTCAGGGCTTTTCATCTCTTTACTCTTCCCCGATCCTGCCGACCCGGTCTTTCACAAGGG
>JBGOZL010000340.1:0-3661 GCA_041480185.1 Anaerolineae bacterium | reverse complement strand
CGCGGTGCCTGGGCGGGACCGGTGGCTGCAGCTGCTGTCATCTTGCCCGCCAACGTGTCTCTCACCAGCACCCTAAACCGCGTCCGTGATTCCAAACTAATGACCCCTCTGACTCGTGAGACCTGGGCTCCCCGGATCAAAGAATCCGCATTGGGCTGGGGGGTGGGTTTTGCCTCGGCCGGAGAGATAGATTCCCTTGGTATTCTCCCTGCCACGAAGCTGGCAGCCACGCGAGCCCTTGAAAATTTGTCCCCCGATTATTTGCTTACCGATTACCTCGTTTTCCGCGAAATTGACCTGCCCCAGACAGCCTTGGTCAAGGGTGACCAGCGTTCGCTCACTGTGGCGGCAGCTTCCATATTGGCTAAGACCGCTCGGGATAGTCTGATGCGCGATTTGGATGTTCAATATCCCGGGTATGGGTTTTTCCGGCATAAAGGTTATGGGACACGCCATCACCAGAATGCTTTAATAGAGTTGGGGCGTTGTGAGATCCACCGCAAATCGTTTTCCATTCCATAAAAGGTAGACCATTTTCCCAGCTTGAACAACTTTCCACCTCACGTCTCTCTGAAATATTAGAATGAGAAGGCACGAAATTAAATAGATTCGTGCCTTCTTTGGGGACAATAAAGTAAGCCTATGAATGGCTAGGCGATTTTCTCAAATTTCTCAGCAGGGGTAGCGCAAACCGGGCATTTCCCATCCACCGGGCCTTCATGGGTAAAACCGCACACCGGGCAAACGTAATAAGTTTTTTCTTCGATATCCTTGCCTTTGCCTAGGGTTTCCTTCGCCTCGCGGTAGAGTCTTTCGTGAACTTTCTCAGTTTGCAGGGCATATCCAAACGATTTCTCTGCGCGCTTGTCCCCCTCCACTTGGGCCTCACCAAACATGGTCGGGTACATTGAAACCACCTCGTAGTTCTCACCGGCAATGGCAACTGCCAGGTTATCAGCAGTGGATCTGATGCCGTCCATTGCTCTCAGGTGATTAAGCGCATGCACAGTCTCCGCTGCTGCTGCAGCACGGAAAAGGTGCGCGATTTGGGGCAGGCCATCCTGGTCCGCTTTTTTGGCGAAGGCCAGGTATCTTCGGTTGGCCTGTGACTCTCCGGCAAATGCCGTCTTCAAATTATCGATGGATTTCGACATGGGATTCTCCTCTTTATAAATTATTGAAAGGTTACGTGTTTCCTAATTATACCAATTGTCGTCGGTCAGATGATTGACGCTTGTCCCAAGAACAGGTATGATAAAAATGCTTCAGGTCGGCCGGACGGTCGCGGTTTTGCGCTTTGGCGCAGAGTCGAGGAAAGTCCGCACTCCAGAGAGCACGGCACCGGGGAAATCCCGGGGTGAGGTAACTTACCGGATAGGGCCACAGAAACAGACAGCCGCCGCAAGGCGGTCATGGTGCAAAGGTGGTGTAAGAGACCACCGGCGTTTGCAGTAATGCAGGCGGCCAGGTAACCCCCGCTGGGAGCAAGGCCAAGCAGGGACGAGACGCTGCTCGCGTCGTTCGAGTTCCGGGTAGGCTGCCCAGAGAGATGACCGTCCAGGTGGAGCGTCGGGAAGGAACTCCTCGGAGCGTAAACCGACCTTCCTTCATCGGACAAAATGCGGCTTATAGGCTGGCCTGAGGCACTGTTTTCTTCTTTTTTTTTTGCACTCTAAGAATCAAATATTTCGCATCCATTAAAAGATTGCATGTCTCTGTTGGGCGAGAGTCTCCTGATCCTGCCCATCTTTCCTTCCGGTAAGTTGGTTGTACTCTCCCTATTATTCCTGCCGGATGGAACTTTTATTTAGATCGGCATACAATTGCTCTAAAGCAGTTAAACCCGGATATAATTCCTCTTCGGATGAGTCATGCTGCAGAAATTCGCGCTGAATTGGAATTGGCAGACGCAGCTCGCGCGGCGGGGAACGAGGGCCGGGCACGCGTCTGCGCTCGCCGAGCAGCAGGGATGGCAGCCAGGGATTTTTTGAGCCTGCACCGGGTCAGGCCTTACAGCACTGCTCAAGGCGGACTCCGCAGTAATAGTGCCTACGAAGCGCTCCAAACGCTGGCAAATTTACCGGGTCTCGCCCCCGATTTGAAAACGGCGGCTGTCAATTTGACCATGCGCGTCACCCCGAATTTTCAGCTCCCCAATGGAATTGACCTGATTGATGAAGCCCATAAGCTCATCGGAGGATTATTATGAGCGAAAATGAAATGATCGTCTTGTACGGCACAACCTGGTGTGGTGGATCCCGTCGCTGCCGCCTCTTGCTCGATAAGCACGGTATCGCCTATAAATGGGTCGATATTGACCAAGATGATAATGCTGGGAAATTCCTCGAAAGCTTGAATGGAGGCCATCGCAGTGTCCCTACCATTGTCTGGCCGGATGGCTCGAAGTTGACTGAACCTACCGAGGCAGAGTTGGCAATAAAACTGGGTGTGAGTCTCTAATAAGCAGACATTGATCACCCTACTGCAGCGGTATCTAATAATTAAAAACGGCCCGGAGAATAATCTCCGGGCCGGATCATTCTTGAACAGGTTCATGCAGTGGATTTTTTCTTAAGTAATGATATTAAAACTCTCCCTAATACCGCAAGGAATACGGCCATGGAGATAAACCCTGCGATCAGCATCGCAACGAAATGCCATTCGGCAACGCGGTCCACGAAGGCTGTTTGGTTCTTAGTCTGAATCCGCTGGGCAACTTCATGCACAAATTCTTTGCGCGGCTTGATCGGCTTGAACACTCCAGATAGCCGGTTTTCCATGGAGGAAATTTTCTCCATGGAAGCATCGGCAAATTTTCTCATTTTCGTATTCATTTACGGCTCCTGCAAAATATCTGCTTAATCCAACCGTGCAAGTCCGGTTACCTGGTCTACTCCTCCAGGTCCGAACCTTCCAGTTCATCTCTAAGCGCCAATAAGGTGCGATGGTATAGGCTTTTAACTGCGCCTTCACTACGACCCATCGTCTCGCCAATTTCGGTATTCGACATGTGCTCGACAAATTTTAAAATGAGCAAATGCTGTCGCTCCGAGGGCAGGTGCCGGATGAGCTTTAGGAGCGCATCCCGCTCCTGGGTCTGCATCAGTGCCATTTCAGGTGGCTCGCCCTTGTAATGAAGGGTCGGAGCGTCTGAAAGCGGGATCTCCTGGTGTCGGCTGCGATCACGGTGCCAGTTGGCAACCAGGTTATGTGCAATCCGGTACAACCATGCCGAGAACGGTACACCACGATCCGTATAAGTATTGATGTGGTGCAGGGCGCGGTAAAAAACACGCGCGGTCAGGTCTTCAGCATCATGAACGTTACCCGTACGATAGTAAACGTAGTTGAAAATGCGCTCTACGTACTTCGCATACAGGACCCCAAACGCCTCAAGGTCGCCTTGTGCAGCTTGAAGTAAGGTCTCTTGTTCTTCAGACTCCGGCACTCGACTCACCTTACCGGACGGGCATGAATTAAATAACCCCGCCGGGTTTCATAAGTTTCAGACCGAGTATAACATGTTATAATTTCTGCTCTTGGGACGGTTCCTTATCCACACGAAAGGCTTATTCCCCTCTTTGGGGAGAGCCCGGATATGTAGAATTTTCCCGGTTTTTAGGGAAAGTCCCCGGTTTCTGGGGAAAGTCCCCGGTTTTTG
>JBGOZL010000339.1:0-3678 GCA_041480185.1 Anaerolineae bacterium | reverse complement strand
GTGCCCATTTCCTGATCCATCTGGTATGTGACTATATCGAGGGCATTGAAACTATCCATCCCCACACAGCGTTGGAAACAGCATGCTGTACACTGGCCGAGCAAACGCTGCATCTTTATCTTATTGACCAAATCTTGTGTGCTTTGATGGAGATGGGTGAAACGATTAATACGCCGACCTGTTAAGTTGGATTCTGCTGTCATCAGCTCAACATGAGTTGGGTCATTGGCGAGCTTATAAGTCATTGCCACCGCGTTCAACGATGGTCGGATCATTGGATTGTCTACGTAGTCCTTAATCTCTTCCCCAAACATGAATATTCGCTTCTTTATTCCCCTGAGACTTTTCACGTAATCTTCTTCAGTTGTTATCATCTCATTATCCTTTACTCAAAAACAACCTGGCTTAAATCAAAGGACAACATGTTGGGTGTAATTATTAATGGCTCAATTAATCAATATATCTCCTTGGCATTCTTGGGAAGTATTCGCACATGCTGCAAGTGGGCAGTCACATTCTTATCATTGCCATGAGGGTAACTAAATTTGTACTGTTTTGCTATGCGAATCGCCGTAATTCTGAAAAGATTACACATTATGAATAAGGCTTCCCAGGTATTCACATAGCTGGAATCAGCGTATGATTTTTGAAGCATTTTCCATAATTCTGGCTCAAGATACTGCTGGAAGTATCTGCCGAATTTACCTGGATTTCGTGAAAACTGGGTCTTTACTCCGATATACCATGTCAGCATTTTCAGGAGTTGTTCTCGCGCAACCTGGTCAAACGTGTATTTCGCATAAATTATTTCTTTCCTCCACAAACCTTTAGCAACATAGGGACAAACCCACCAAAATTCGTTACAGCAATCAGAGAACGCTTTTGGGGTTGGCGGTTTTGGGAGATAGTCTCTTTCGCTCGCAGGTGAAAACGGTTCGATGATCCCATCCTTATCCAGGAGTAACTGGCTCAGACTATCTTTTCCAAGTTCGTTGAGCCTTGCAAGAGGATAAATTCCTAAATCTATTCGGTTGCCATCGGTGAACTGCATGAGATATGTAAAACCGCCGTCATTACTCGGAGGTGGGTCTTCCATATCCTCGGGCATTTGCATAATCATGATCTCGCCAAAGCGATTTATCCAATCATGGTTTTGCTTGAAGGCTTCAATACTGATCACTATGTAAACAATGTCAAAATCCTGGAAAGGGTCCTGTGTGGAGTTTGGATTTGTGCGTGAACCGTTCATTATCACGGCTCGTATTCGCTCATCAATCTTGGCCGTATCCACTATTAGCTTAAGCAATTCTTGTTCGCCACGCATGATCCTCCTGATAAGGCAGCAAACGATGATTTAATGATTTGATTTGCTTGGCAGGCACTTTTGCAAGTAACCTAAACTCAGTATATGACCAATTTCCCCTAAAAACAATAATCCTTTTTTTTCGCCCATAGGGAAAATAGTGACCATCCCCGCCCCTCTCTGCATGTCATGTTGAGTGTATTTTTTCCTGTACCAACTTTTCAAAAAAATTGATAAATCTCAAAAAGTGGCACAATTAAATTGATTTGGACAGCCACACCAACTCCACCCAAAACTAATTACTTAGTTCCTTATGATCATTAATTTGAAAAAGCGTAATTTGCATGCCGTCGGGGTCTTGGAGTCGCACGTTATAGTCCCCCCAGGGAGTAATGACGGGCGGATGAATCAATGTCGCCCCATGGGCGAGTAACCGCTCCATCGCCGCTTCCAGGTCTGGCACTTGAAGCGCAAAGCGAATCTGCCCGCTTATGCGTCGTCCTACTTCGATTTGATCAATTGCTTCTGCCTGTGCTTCGTCAAAAATCTCTAGGGTAGCCAGTCCCATGTCGAGGACGAGACCATGACCTTGACCATTATTCCAAATTGCGGTAGGTTCAATTCCGAGTCCTTCGCAATAGAATTTTACCAATCGTTCATATTCACTTGTTGTTAGTGCGACGCGCAACTCATGGATGGGAATTTTTGGATTCTGTGTAGACATGTTCGCAGGTCATCCTTTCGGAATTAATTTATCGAAAAAATGGTGATTGTACCGAATTAAACCTGTGCGAATGTCCAACAGTTCGGCTCTGCGGCAGCCCCAGGACGGGTGAGACTCCTTCGCATTCTCGCAGTATTTCTGGCAAAATGCGATTTCACGCGAGGGGGGCGTTGTCCACTTTGAGGCAGCCAGGTGCAAGCGATGTTGGTCAGGCCCTGGTTTTCCAGGTAGTGACTACCTGGGCTGGCTTAATTCTTTACCACCGTCTCATGATCGGGCAGGTCCAGCTCGACCCGCCGGACGAGCGGGATTTCCATGGCGATAATGGCTACTCCTGTTGTAAGCAGGCCTGCCAGGCTGATCAACACACCTATCCCGCGGCTGGCGCCGTGGCCAAAAATGGGGCCAAGGAAGGGAGCTAATGCCCCGCCGACCGCCATGGAAGGCTTAAAAATGTAATCCGCAAGCGGCGCGGCCAGCAGCGGAGCAATGATACCGGAAGACCAGGCAATCGCGCGACGCACGGCGAACACACGTCCTTGGACATCTGGGGCGACCTTGGCCTGCCAGATGGCTTGGCTGCAGGCATTCGTGAAGGGACCGAAGAACATAATGGCAATCCCACAGACAATGAGAAGTGGGAGGTATGCGCGCAGCCCCACGGCAGTAAGGAATATCCCGGTGAGGATGGCGGACCCCAAAAGGGTGAAAATCTTGCGCTTGCCCCCACCCCAGGCGCTCATCACCAGTGTACCCGCCAGCATACCTACGCCCATCAGGGTGCTGAGATATCCCAGTGTGCTGGCATCCCAGTTATCTAGGATCAAAGGAACCAGCAGCGGGCTCATCACCCCGGAAAGGAAGTTTGTCGCCAGGAAAAAAAGAAGCAGCGCCAACAGTCCTTTGCGCGCCGTGATGTAGTCCCACCCAAAACGCATCTCCTTCCAGAGCGAGCCTTTGGCTTCCTGTCCCTGGGTGGTGCGCGGGGGATTGGGGATCCGCACGAAAATTAACATCAGCAGCACAGAAAACGCATAGGTGGCAAAGTCGATCATCGCCATGTTGCCGACATGGATGGCTACATACAGTGCGCCCGCCAGAGCCGGCCCGGCAATTTGCGGTAATGCTTCTCCCAACTGCACGAAGCCGTTGGCTCGTCCGTAGTGTTGTTTAGGAACCAGGAGTGTCACCGAGGCAGTGAAGGAAGGCCACATCAGGGTGTTGAAGGATGCCATCCAAAGGTTGATGGGGATCACCATCCATATCTGGAGGTGATGGGTCAGGTAAAGTCCTCCAGCTGCCAACACCGCCAGCCCGGCACCGAAATCGCTGACGATCATGGCGGTACGCCGATTCCATCGGTCGGCAAAGACGCCGGCGATGGGCGAGAGCAATACATAGGGTGCCTGTTGTGCGACTTGAACAAGTGCCAACAACAGCACGGATCTGGTCTGCTCATAGACCCACACACCCATAGCGAAGCCGGTGAGCTGTGAACCGATCAGCGAGACCAGCTGTCCGAACCAGATGGTGAAAAAGGCGCGCATTCCATGCGCAGGTTGGGTCGATTCCATAATATCCCCCAAAGTATAGATAATATGTGGGACAAGGTCAAGCGGGTGTAAGTAATTAGTAAGGGGTTACCTCAATG
>JBGOZL010000338.1:0-3680 GCA_041480185.1 Anaerolineae bacterium | reverse complement strand
TGGCCTCGGTGACAAAATAGATAGAAAAATGAGAAGGCTGATTTTCTTCATAATTGTTGGTGTGCTCGCAATGATGGTCATCTTCCTGGCAGTCATCTTTTATCTTTTAAGTCCGACACATGGCGAGATATTTTCCAGCACGGTTGAATTGCCACCCCCTGAATCCGGATTCGTGCTCATCAGCCCCGACTTCAACAATGATGGACCCATCCCATCGAGGTATACCTGCGATGGTGAAAATATCCCACCCACGCTGGCATGGGGCGAGCCGTCCTCCGGCACTAAATCCTTCGTGCTCATCGTAAAAGATCCCGACGCACCGGGTGGTCCTTGGATACACTGGATCGTATATAACCTCCCGGCAGAAACCCGCACAATTAATGCCAATACCCGTCCCGGAGTGCGGATCAACGATGTGACCGTCCTCTTTGGGAAAAACAGTTGGGGTAAACAAACTTACGGGGGTCCCTGCCCATCTTCCGGCACGCACCATTACATTTTTCAGCTCACCGCGCTGAACATCACCCTCGGACCGGAAAACAGAGCCACCGTCAATGAATTAGTTGCCCAGATGCAGGGATCTGTCCTGGGTACTGCTGAACTAACAGGGACTTATAGTAAATGAACGATCATGATGAAAAGCTCACCAAGTCAGAACTACTCGATCAGATGCGCAGCGAACATGGACTGCTTGGAGCAACGCTGGCGCGCCTAACGCATGCACAAATGCTGCTCCCTGGTGTGGATGGCGAATGGAGTGTCAAAGATGCACTGGCACACATCTCCACCTGGGAACGCTGGATGATCCGGTGGACCAAAAGCCTCCTGCAGTGTGAAAAACCGGATACCCCTGAACCATGGAATGTCGATCGCATGAACGCAGAAACTTATGCGCGGGTTAAAGAAATTGCGCTGGCAGACGTGCTGGAGGAATTCCGCTTATCCTATTGGGATTCAGTTGCGCTGGCTGAAAGCTTGAACGAGAAACAACTTCAAACCAAGTACCCCGATACCTGGCCGATGGGACCGCTCTGGGAAGGAATCGCAGATAACACCAGCAGGCATTACAAACAACATCGAGGGGACATCCAGGTGTGGATAAAGAAGCAAAAACAGGGACGTTGAATTGCCCACGGATCTATTGCTTGCCAAAGCCCGGGTGACGGGCAACCCCGTCATCGAAGGTGAAACAGCCACATTCATCTGGCAGGGAAGAACTGCCCCGCGCCTGGTGGACGATCCACACAACTGGGAGGAATATCCCCAGACCATGCAGCGGGTCCGCCCGGGATTGTGGTCGTTTTCGATGCGCCTGGTTAATGACGCTTACATAGAGTATGGATTCCTCGATCCGAAAAGCGGGGAACGTATCGCAGACCCGCTCAACCCAAAGCGTATTTGGAATGGTACCAATTCCTACAATCACTTTTTTTACATGCCAGGCGGTGGACTCAATTCACTAACCCGACCAGTCGTGGGAGTCCCGCGAGGAACGATGGCCCGATTCCAGGTGCCGACCAAGGAATACGTGGTGGGGATAGAGCGACGCGTGATCCTTTACCAGCCTCCGGTCAAGGAACCCGTCCCGCTGGTAATCGTCTACGATGGTCCCGACTACCTGAAACGAGCCAGCCTGAACATTATTGTGGATAACCTGATCGCCCAAAAACGAGTGCGCCCCTTTGCCATGGCGATGATAAAAAACGGAGGACAAGCACGCAACTTGGAATACTCATGCTCCGAATCGACGCTGGGGTTCGTTAGCGACTGCATCATCCCACTGGCAAAAGAGCGGCTTTTTTTGACATCTCCCAGAGGGGGGGCCTATGGAGTAATGGGTGCATCGATGGGTGGACTGATGGCGCTATACACCGGCTTGCGCCTGCCAAAGGTCTTCGGAAAGGTTTTAATTCAGTCCGGAGCCTTTATATTTTCGGGGTATGAATCAGTGCTGGTGGACCTGATCCGGCACCTCCCACCTTCCAAAATTGACATTTGGATGAACGCGGGTCTGTACGAGTGGCTGTTGGAAGGTAACCGGTGGATGCACGCCCTGCTGAAAGAGAAGAATTACAATGTAAAATACCGCGAGTTTTCCGGCGGGCACAACTACACGTGTTGGCGCAACGAACTCTGGCGCGGGTTGGAGGCACTGTTTCGATGATAAAAACGGATAGGGTGATCTTCTTCCCTTCATCAAATAGAAAATGTGGAAGGGTACCTGAAGTGGATCCCGGATACGGAGCTAAAATCCCTACAAATTTGACCCAGAGACCATAATTTTCTTCCATGGCTGCAGGAAGAGAAGTCCTTCTCAGACAAATTTCTTTACGAAGGGGAAAAGTTCCTGAGTCAGGAAGTCGTGTTCTGCCTCTTGGAGCTGAATCCCCCTAAACCGGGCATGCAGCATTCACCCCTGCAACGCTGGTTGGCATTATAATTACAGGGTATGTCCATCTTCACTTCCAAGCACATCCTCCTCGGCGTGACAGGTTCCATTGCCGCTTATAAAACCGCCGACCTGGCTTCAAAGCTGACCCAAGCCGGGGCACAGGTGGATGTGATCCTCACTCCCGCAGCGGAGAAATTCATCAGCCCACTCACTTTCCAGTCTGTCACAGGCCGTAAGGCTTTTACCGACGCGGATTTATGGGGAGGTGAGGCGCACGTTTTGCACGTTGGCCTGGGTCAGAGCGCTGACCTGCTAGTCATTGCCCCCTGCACTGCCAACACAATCAGCAAACTGGCTCACGGCCTCGCAGATAACCTGCTCACCATCACCGCCATGGCGACGCGGTCGTCCATCCTCATTGCACCTGCCATGGATGCCGGCATGTTCGAGCACCCCGCCACCCAAGAAAATATTAATATATTAAGCGAAAGAGGAATCCACTTCGCCGGACCAGACGAGGGTCACATGGCTTCCGGGCTGAGCGGTCGCGGACGGATGGTCGAACCAGCAGAATTGGTCGGACACATCCGCCTGACTCTGGGGATTGCCGGGAAACTGGCTGGAAAGAAGATAATCGTGACTGCTGGCGGGACGCAGGAACCACTTGACCCGGTTCGAATGCTGTCCAACAAATCCTCCGGAAAACAGGGTTACGCGATCGCGCAAGCTGCCCTGGATGCAGGCGGGAGCGTTGTGCTGATCACGGCATTAACAAGCCTGACACCCCCGGTGGGCGCACGAGTCATCCAGGTGCGCACCGCGCAGGAAATGCAGGATGCAGTTCTGGTGGAGGCCAAGGGAGCGGAGGCACTGGTGATGGCTGCCGCAGTTGCAGACTTCCGTCCAAAAACGGTCGCTAAAAACAAGCTGAAGAAACGGGATGGCATCCCGCAGGTGAAACTGGAAGCGGCACCAGACATCCTTATGGCGGTAGCCGGGATGAGGTCCAAGAAGCCGCGGGTCGTCATCGGGTTTGCTGCTGAAAGTCGAAACCTGATCGAGAATGCTTCCCGAAAGTTAAAATCCAAAAAGTTAGATATACTTGTCGCCAATGACATTTCCGCTCCCGATGCAGGATTCAGCGTGGACACCAACCGAGTCACGCTCCTGTTCCCGAACGCAAAAGCGAAGGCTCTACCATTGATGAGCAAATCCGAAGTGGCAGAGACGGTCATTACACATTTAGGGGAACTCCTGGAGAATAGATGACAAAAGTTCTGGTGATCTC
>JBGOZL010000337.1:0-3684 GCA_041480185.1 Anaerolineae bacterium | reverse complement strand
GTCCCCAGGGATGCAGGCGAAGGTAAGTATGCTCGCACAGGAGGAGGTTCCCAGATCCATTGAATATCATCGCCCCAACCGCCACCTGGTACCGTGGGCGGATGATGGCTGCAGCAATACCCTGAATCCAGAGTGGAAGAATGCGCCAAATTTTCAGAAGGAATCTTTTCATGCAGTTATTTCCGTCTGGACGAGGTAAAGCAGGCACACCGAACCAAAGTGGACAAACCACCACATAATGGAGCGGGTTTCAAATCGATATGATGGATGGCGATGACTACCCCCCTAAGGCGTCATTCAACCAATCCAGAAATCCTTTTTCTTTCGGTTTGACCGTTGTGCCGAGAGTCGCAGCCAATTTCTCGAAAAGTTCCCGCTGTTCTTTCGTCAGCTTGGTCGGCATGTCTACATTTATAACCACCATCTCGTCACCCCTACCGCTCTTGCGCAAATAAGGAACACCGCGAGCCTTGAGCGTGAACACCTTGCCCGGCTGTGTCCCGGCGGGAATTTTTAATTTGGTGCTGCCGTCCACGGTGGGGACTTCCACTTCCGCACCAAGCACAGCCTGCGCTACGTTAATATCCAAGTTTAGCAGAATATCGTTCTCACGTCGTTTGAAGAACTTATGCGACTTGACAGCCAGCAGCAGGTACAAACTCCCCTGAGGTCCCCCCAACATTCCCGGCTCGCCCTCGCCCGCCAGGCGAATCTGTGTGCCATTATCCACGCCTGCTGGCACCTGGACGGTCTTCTTGATCGTTTTTCGTTCCTGCCCCGATCCCCGGCAGGTGTGGCACGGGGTGGAAATGACCTCTCCCCGACCACCGCAGGTCGGGCAGGGCCCGGATTGCATCATCGAGCCAAAAATGGTCTGGCGAACCTGGCGGACCTCACCGCGACCGCCGCATGTGTTACAGCGCTGCGGATTGGTACCCGGCTCAGCTCCGGACCCGCGACACGTTCCACAGGTTTCGTTACGGGTCACTTCGATGGTTTTCTCCGCGCCAAAGATCGCTTCCTCGAAGGTCAGGTCGAGACGTACTTGCAAGTCCCGCCCCCGCCTCGGACGGCGCGAACGGCCTCCACCTCCCATATTAATCCCGAAGAATTGCTCGAAGATATCCGAGAAATCCATCGTGGCGTAATCTGGCATACCACCCATTTCGCCCAGGCCGGCCCGGCCGTATTGGTCGTAGCGGGCACGTTTTTGAGGGTCGGATAGCACCCCGTAGGCTTCGTTAATTTCCTTGAATTTTTCCTCGGCGTCAGCTTCCTTGCTCACATCAGGGTGATACTGGCGCGCCAGTTTGCGGAAAGCGGCTTTGATGTCATCCGTGGAAGCGTCCCTGGGAATGCCAAGGATTTCGTAGTAATCGCGATTGCTCATAGGTCAACCGAAATAGGATCGGGAAAGTGTCTTACTTTTCACGATACCCTATTCATTTCCTTTTCCTTCATCGACTGTGTTTTCACCCTCTGGCTCTTTCGGGCCAGCTTCAGGTTGCGCCGGGGTCTGCTGATAGGCCGCCGCGCCTACTTTCTGGACAGCCTGGCTGAGAGCATCCACGGCCTTCCGTATCGCCAGTTCGTCATCTCCGTCTTTTACTTTCTTGACGATCTCCACTGCTGAACGGACCTCTGCCTTGACCTCTGATGGGACCTTTTCGCCAAGTTCTTTCACAACCTTCTCTGCGCCGTAGATTGAATTATCAGCAGTATTCCGCGCCTCGATCAAGTCGCGGCGCTGCTTGTCTTCTGCTGCATGGGCTTCGGCTTCCTTTCGCATGCGTTCCACTTCGTCCTTTGCCAGGCCAGACGAGGCTGTTATGGTGATGTGCTGGCTGCGTCCGCTGGCTTTGTCCTGAGCAGTAACTTTCAGGATACCGTTGACATCGATGTCAAAGGTCACTTCGATCTGAGGAATGCCGCGCGGAGCTGGCGGGATGCCGTCCAGGATGAATTTTCCGAGCGATTTGTTATCCAGGGCCATGGGTCGCTCTCCCTGCAAAATGTGAATTTCAACCTGCGTCTGGTTGTCACTGGCAGTCGAAAATATCTGGCTCTTGCGGGTCGGGATGGTTGTATTGCGTTCGATCTGCGGCGTGGCCACCCCGCCCAGGGTTTCAATAGATAGAGACAATGGGGTGACGTCAAGCAGCAAGATATCTTTCACTTCACCGCCCAGAACACCCGCCTGAATGGCAGCTCCTACAGCCACCACCTCGTCAGGGTTGACACCTTTATGGGGTTCCTTGCCAAAATAACGCCGGACGGCTTCCTGCACGGCTGGCATACGCGTCATGCCGCCCACCATGACAACCTCATTAATATCGGAGGTTGAAAGACCGGCGTCGGCCAGTGCCTGTTTTAGGGGAGTAAGCGTGCCTTCCACCAGGTCACCTGTAAGCTGTTCCAGTTTGGCGCGGGTCATCGTCATAACCAGGTGTTTCGGGCCTGATGCATCCGCGGTAAGGTAGGGAAGGTTAACCTCGGTTTGCATCATTGTCGAGAGCTCGATCTTGGCCTTTTCGGCTGCCTCCCGCAATCGCTGCAAGCTTTGCCGATCCTGGCGCAGGTCAATCCCGTTCGCTTTCTGGAATTCCTGGACGAAATAGTCAATGATGCGCTGATCAAAGTCGTCGCCGCCTAAAAAGGTATTCCCATTAGTCGAACGAACCTGGAAGACACCTTCACCCACATCCAGGATGGATATATCAAACGTTCCACCCCCCAGATCATAGACCGCGATGATCTCATTGGTCTTCTTATCCAATCCATATGCCAGCGAAGAGGCGGTTGGCTCGTTGATGATGCGCAATACATCCAAACCGGCAATCTTACCAGCATCCTTGGTCGCGTTGCGCTGAGCATCATTAAAATAAGCCGGGACAGTGATCACCGCCTGCGTTACTGGTTCTCCAAGATAAGCTTCGGCATCGCGTTTGATTTTCGCCAGGATCATAGCCGAAATTTCCGGGGGAGAATATTCCTTGTCGTCCATTTTCACACGCACATCTCCATTGTCTGCTGGAAGTGCCGTATATGGGACGCGCGGAAGGGTCCGCTGAACTTCAGGGTCTTCATACTTGCGACCCATGAACCGTTTAATAGAAAAGATGGTGTTCTGGGAATTAACAATGGCCTGGTTGCGCGCCACCCGCCCAACCAGTCTCTCGTGATTTTTGTTGATCGCAACTACCGACGGGACCAGGCGCTCACCCTCCGCTGAAGAGATGACAACCGGTTCCGCTCCCATCATTACAGCCCCCACGGAGTTCGTAGTCCCCAGGTCTATTCCAATTATTTTTGACATTATGATTTCTCCAAAAAAAAGGCTTTCTCTCGTCTTAAGTAGACACTCCGTCCTCAAAAGAGAAACAGCCGCTAAATACTATTGCGCCACTCTCACCTGTGCCGGACGGATTACCCGGTCCCCCAGGATATAACCATTCTGCACCACAGCGATCACCTGCCCGCTTTCGAAACCATCGCAGGATTCCTGAATGATGGCCTCGTGGAAATTTGGATCGAACATCTGCCCCTCGGCTTCAATGCGCTTTAACCCCTCTGCTTCTAGGATGGATTTTAGCTTACGGCAAATTAACTCGATCCCGTCCACCCAGGCTAGGTCAGCAGGACGAGCCGACAGGGCGCGCTCAAGATCATCCAGGATTGGCAAAT
>JBGOZL010000336.1:0-3691 GCA_041480185.1 Anaerolineae bacterium | reverse complement strand
GTGTACCGGATAAAAAACTTTATCGCCGGTTTAATATTGAGGGGACGATTGGCGTTCCCGATGATTTCGCCAGCATGGAGGAAGTGTTAACCCGCCGCTTCAAGCGCTGGGAATCGGCTCAGGAAACAGACCCTGCCACTTCGCGTACAGCAGCGCCGGGGTCCAAACCGGACGAATCGTTCGCATTTCTCCCGGACCTGATGATCGTAGATGGTGGAAAAGGACAGTTATCCAGGGCGATGGAAGTCCTCCAAAATTTCAAATTATTTGATAAGGTGCCGGTAGTAGGTTTGGCCAAGCAGAAGGAGGAGATTTTTTTTCCCAACAAGCCCGACTCGTTGCTGCTGCCGCGCCACTCACAAGGGCAGTACCTTGTCCAACGCATCCGCGACGAGGCTCATCGCTTTGCCATAACTGCGCACCGGGCTCGGCGCACGAAACAGGGTATGGCCTCCGCACTAGATTCTCTGCGTGGCATTGGTCCGGTCAAACGGAAAGCCCTCTTGAATCATTTCGGTTCTGTGGATAAGATTAGAGAAGCATCGGTGGTAGAATTGAGCGCCGTGCTGGGAATTAACAAGACATTAGCTGAAAGTATCAAGGCACAATTGGAATGAAAACTGTATGGATCGTTGATGATGATGAAGAAATGATTAATGCCGTCCGGTTGATGCTGAAATTGCTAGATTGCGATGTCCGGCATTTCTACTCAGCCCGCCTGGCAGCCCAGGCCCTTTTCGAGGGGGGACGACCCGACCTGTTCATCTTGGATATCAATATGCCGGGGGTGAGCGGGATTGACTTTCTGGAATTTTTGCACCGCCGCCAGGACTTTAAGATTATCCCGGTGGTCATGCTTTCCACCGAAGCTGCTGACTTGATGGTGGATCACGCCATGGATCTTGGCGCGGATGCTTACGTGACCAAGCCGGTGGCATTGGAGGAACTGGAAGAAGCCATGAAAAAAGCGTTCAAAGTGCATGGGGAGAAAAAATAAGAGGTCAATGGGAAATTTATGCAAAGAACCACGAAAACCCAATTGATATCGAGTGAGGATTAAAGATGGCAAAAGGAAAAAACGCAAAGAAAATGACCAGGGAACAGCGCCAAACGCGGACGTATCGAGTCATTATTATTGTCATCTCGGCGATTGTCCTCTTGACTATGATCCTGTCGATGACGATCACGATAAAGTAATGGTGAAATCCTTGAGACGACACCCAACGAGAACACCAGCTTCTAAGGGGAGATGATATCCAATTGATACTATTTTCCCGGGCACTCGCACGACCTCGTGAAACTGTTCCAGTAATATTCTTTGACCCTTCAAAGAAGATGACGCCAGACCAACGCGGATCGACATTTGGATCCGTCACATTAATAAAAGGTGGATATGCTAGATAAACTTGCCGGGATCGAAAAACGCTACGATGAACTTCATCGCCTGCTTTTGGAAGTGGGTAACGATTATCAACGCGCTGCAGAATTGAACAAGGAACGCCTAGACCTGGAACCAATGGTCGAAAAATCAAAAGAATACCGTCGGGATGTGGCACGCTTGGAAGAAGCTCATGCAATAATCGGGTCTGAGGAAGATGTCGAAATGCGGCAACTGGCAGAGTCGGAGATTGCCGATCTAGAACCACGGGCGCAGGCGCTCGAAAAAGAACTCAAGCAAATGCTGGTGCCCAGGGACCCCCGTGATGAGAAAAATGTGTTCGTCGAAATACGTGCCGGAACGGGAGGGGAGGAAGCAGCCATCTTCGCTGCCGATCTGTACCGAATGTATACCCGGTATGCTGAACGCCAGGGATGGAAAGTGGAGTTGATGGACTCGAATGCCATCGGCATAGGTGGTTTCAAAGAAGTCGTCTTCCAGGTCAAGGGCAATGGTGCTTATTCGAAACTTAAATACGAGTCTGGCGTACACCGGGTTCAACGCGTCCCCGCTACAGAATCTTCGGGCCGGATTCACACTTCCACATCCACTGTAGCTGTTTTAGCTGAAGTGGAGGAGGTGGATGTGGAAATCCCCGAGTCAGATATGAAGATCGACGTTTTTCGCTCCTCTGGAGCGGGCGGTCAGAATGTCCAGAAGAATGCAACTGCCATCCGCATCACCCACCTGCCCACCGGCATGGTAGTCGCCGTCCAAGACGAACGTTCCCAACTGCAGAACAAACTGCGCGCCCTGTCCATATTGCGGGCGCGCTTGTACGAAATCGAGGAAGAAAAACGACGCTCCACGCAAGATGCGGACCGCCGCTCACAAGTGGGATCCGGAGAACGGTCAGAAAAGATCCGTACCTATAATTATCCGCAGAACCGCGTCACCGATCATCGCATCAATGTCTCGATCTTCAATCTTCCAGCCGTAATGGAAGGGGGCATTGATCAATTTATCGAAGAACTCTCTTCCCGTGACGAGGCTGACCGCCTGTCTGCAAGCGGGGGGGAGGACGTTGACTAGTAAAGGTGGGGGGCAGACCATCGGAGAAACCCTCCACGGGCTTATCTCCCGTTTGGAGAAGACCAGCGATACGCCGGGCCTGGATGCCCAGGTGCTCTTGTCGCGCCTGTTGGGCAGGCTGCGTTCCTGGGTATTGGCTCATCCTGAAGTGCCATTATCCAAAAACCAGTTTAGTACTCTTGAAGAGTCGGTTACCCGTTTAGAAGGGGGCGAGCCACTTGCATATATTCTTGGCACCTGGGAATTCTTCGGCTTGGATTTCCAAGTGACACCTGATGTGCTTATCCCCCGCCCAGAGACCGAAATGCTGGTCGAAAGGGCAATAAATTGGTTGAGAAAGTTAACGCACGGGGATAGATTATTCAGAGTGATGGACGTAGGTACTGGCTGCGGTTGTATTGCCATTGCTCTGGCATTAAACGTTCCGAATATCACCATCACTGCCACCGATATTTCCTCTACTGCCCTGGAGGTGGCAACTAAAAACGCAGAAAGGATGCATATTTCCGACCGCATCACCTTTATTAAGGCGGATCTGTTTCATAAACTTTCAATCCCAGATCCATTCTCACTTATCGTGGCCAATCTTCCTTATATTCCCACTAAAACTTTGCAGAATATCCCTGTTTATCACCGCGAACCGACTCTGGCCCTGGATGGAGGGTATGACGGGTTGGTGATCATCCGCCGTTTTCTGAAAAAAGCTCCAACGTGGCTGCATCCGGGAGGCTCGATTATGTTTGAAATCGAAGCCTCAGAAGGCGTAGCAGTACAATTATTGGTGTCTGAAGCTTTTCCGAAAGCCAGGATCCACTTGCATAAGGACCTGGCTGGTCATGACCGATTGCTGGAAGTCCAAACATGAACACGATAGTATTGCCAGTGCAAGATCCGCATGCCCTGCCGCGTGCCCTTGAAGTCTTACAATCGGGCGGGCTGGTAGCTTTCCCGACCGACACAGTCTACGGAGTGGGTGCGCTGGCTTTTGACCGGAAAGCAGTAGAGAGTATCTATACAGTTAAAGATCGACCAGTTGAAAAGGCCATCCCGGTTTTACTCGGAGATGTGGATGACCTGGTAAAAGTAGCCATAACAGTCCCGGAAATTGCCTTGAAGCTGGCTGCTCATTTTTGGCCCGGACCTTTGACCCTTGTGATACCAAAACACCCGGGATTGTCGGAAAGTGTCTCTGCTGGACCCATGGTCGGCGTGCGCATCCCG